>DATJEJ010000289.1:0-18636 GCA_035496795.1 Candidatus Omnitrophota bacterium | reverse complement strand
GCGCACCGTGCGGACCGGAGCCCCGCGCTCGGCCGGCGCCGGCTGCGCGGCGGCGTCTTCCGCCGCGATCGATGCTTCCATCGCCTTCGCCAGCCCGCGACCCTGCTGCAGCGTCTCGGCGCTCGCCTTGCGCTCGGAGCGGACCTTCTTCCGGTAGTCGTCGATCTGGCTCTCCAGCTGGCGCAGGAGCTCGCGGCGGGCGGCGATCTCGGCCTGCTTCCGCTCCTTCCGCTCCGACTCCAGCCGCTCGCGCGTGGAGCGGAGCTCGCTCTCACGCTCGCGCAGCTTGGCCTGTGTCTCCGTGAGCCTGCGGCGCTCGGCCACGGCCTCTTCGCGCAGGCGACCCAGCTCTTCGATCAGGCGGTTCAGGTCGCGCTCCCCCTCGGGGAGCAGCGTCCGGGCGCGCGCGAGCACGCCCGCGTCCATGCCGAACCGCTCGGCCACCTGGATGGCGCGGCTTCCGCCGGGCACCCCCACGACCAGACGGAAGAGGGAGCGCAGCGTGGCCTCGTCGAAGGCCATCGAGGCGTTCCGCACGCCGGCCGTCTCGTGCGCGAAGGTCTTCAGGCTTCCGTGGTGCGTCGTCGCGAGCGTCATCGCTCCCCGCTGGAGCAGCGCCTCGAGCACCGCCTGGCCCAGCGCCGCCCCCTCGGCGGGATCGGTGCCCGACCCCAGCTCGTCCAGGAGCACGAGGCTCCGGTCGGTCGCCGCGGCCAGCGCCTGCGTCACGCGCCGCACGTGCGAGAGGAACGTGCTCACGTCGTCCTGGATCGACTGCTCGTCGCCGATGTCGCAGACGATGCGGTCGAACCACGCGAACGTGGTCCCATGAGCGGCCGTGACCGGGAGTCCCGCCATCGCCATCAGCGAGAGCAGCCCGACGGTCTTCATCGCGACGGTCTTCCCGCCCATGTTCGGGCCGGTCACGAGGAGCACCGGGTTCTCGGCGTCCAGCTCGAGATCGAGCGGCACCGGCGGGCCCATCTCGCCGCGCACGTGCCGCAGCACGAGAATCGGATGGCGCGCGCCGCGCAGGAGCAGCCGGCGCTCGTCGGCGATCACCGGAAGCACCGCGCCGGTCTCGATGGCCCAGGACGCCACCGCCTCGGCCGCGTCCAGCCCGGCCAGCGCCGCCAGGTCCGCCATGAGCGCGCCGTGATGCCGGTGCGCCTCGGCCGAGAGCGAGCGCAGGATTCGCTCCACCTCGCGGGCTTCGTCGCTCGCGCGCTCGGCCAGCTCGCTGTTCCCCTCGGCCGCCTCGCGCGGCTCGACGAATACGCTCGCGCCCGAGCCCGAGTGACCGAGCACCGCGCCGGGCACGGAGCGGCGGTTCGACGACGGGATCGCGATCACGTAGCGCTCCTCGCGCAGCGTGACGAAGCTCTCCGGGCTTCCGGCGGCGCGCAGGATCGACTCCAGCTTGGAGGCGAGCCGCTCGCGCAGCGAACGGATCGAGCGGCGGATCTTCGAGAGCTCGGGCGAGGCATCGTCCTTCACGGCTCCCGAGGGATCGATCGCGCGCAGGAGCTCCCGGCGCAGCCCCTCCGCCGGGTCGAGCCCGCCGAGAAGCCGCGCGAGCCCCGGCGCGTCCTCGCGGCGCTTGCGGTACCACGTAAGGACCTGACCCGCCTGCTCCAGAAGGACCGCGATCTGCCAGAGCTCCTCGCCGCGCAGGGTCGAGCCCTCGGTCTCCAGCCGCTGCAGGACGACGCGGACGTCGGGAGGCGACACCGTCGGCGGCGGATCGCCCGCTTCGTGCGCGGCGAGAAGGTCGGCGGTCTCCGCCTGCGCGGCGCGCGCGTCTTCCGGGCGCCGCATCGGGGCGCGCGCGAGCACGCGCTCGCGCCCGGGGACGGAACGGGTCCGACCCGCCAGCGCGCGAAGCACCGCGGCGAATTCCAGAACATCATGTGCGTGATCCCGCGCGCGCTCCATTTGCATGGGCTCCGCGGAACCGTTCGGCGCCGTGGCCGGGCGCTGGTCCAATTCGGTGTGGCTTCTTTCCGGGGGTACGGGGCCGGACGGCGTTTCCGGCCCAGGAGACAAACGGGAAACCGGCGTGCGCCGGTTTCCCGCCTGATTGTTCGGTTGGACGACCCTATTCAGCCGATTTCATTCGGGCCATCATCTTCCTCTTCGCGGCGTTCAGCTTTCGCTTTTTCCGCTCGCTCGGTTTCTCGAAGTGCTGATGTCTGCGCAGGTCGGCGAGAATTCCAGCTTTCTCGCACTTCTTCTTGAACCGGCGAAGGGCACTCTCGAAGGACTCTCCGTCCTTGACCCTGATGCCGGGCATCCTATGAATCGCCTCCTTCGGGACAGGTTAAGGGTTCCGAACGGGCTCGCCCAAGACGTTGGGCAAACTGCGGCTAACGCTACTGAAGATACCCCGATAGCCCTGTTTTGTCAACTCGGCCCAACCCCGCCGTCAGCATCAGGTTACGAGTGGCCGCAAGGAGGGCGAGGGAGGCCGCGGAGGTGGTCAAGCGGCTGGGCCCCAAGGAGATAGGGCGAAAACCTCGCGCCGTCAGAAGCTCCCCCTCTTCGCGCAGAAATCCGCCCGGAGGCCCAACTGCCAATACGGCATGTGGTTGCATGGCTTGCAGGGCCGCCTGCGTGGGCTCGGACAGGAGCGGCTCCCCTCCCGGGTCGGCGAACAACCGCATTGTTTCTACGGGGATATCCTGAATCGCCTCCTCTAGATTTGGCGACGAGCGGAGGGCGGGAAGCCGGGTTCGGCGCGACTGCTTGACCGCCGACCGGGCGATCCGCGTCAGCCGCTCGAGGCGCGCCTCCGGGAGCGGCTCTCGCCCGCTGTGGCCGGTCGCGACGAAGTCGATCGCGGTCGCTCCCAGGGGAACGGCGAGCGACACCACGGTCTCGATCTGCTGGAGGTCCGGAAGGCCGGCCAGGAGGGTGATGGCGGCTCCGAGCTCGCCCGCCTCCCGGGTTTGCGACTCGATCGTCCCGACGGCGATCCCGCCGGAAGCCGTCTCGAGAACGCAGCGGTAGAGGATCCCCTCGCCGTCCACGGCCTCGAAGGGCGTGCCGGGCGCGGCGCGGAAAACGCGGAGGAGATGGCGCGACTCGGAGGCGCTCAGGCGAAGACGCGTCCCGTCGACGTCGGCGCGGTCCACCCAGAACGCCGTGTCGGGCGTCCGCGCCGCGCCCTTCATCCGGCGGCGCTCAGCCTTCGTCGCCCGTCCACGCCGGGCGGCGCGGCGCGGGAGCCTTGGCCTCGGGGAGCGTCTCGAAGTCCTGAAGCGCTTTCTTGCCGCGCTCGGAGAGCTTGGATGGAACGGCCACGACGACGCGCACGAGAAGATCGCCCGTCCCCGAGCGCTGGAGACTCTTCAGCCCCTTCCCGCGAAGGCGGAGGAGCTTTCCCGTCCCCGTCCCGGCGGGGATCTCCACCAGCGCGCGGCCGCCGCCCAGCGTGGGCACCTCGACCTTCCCGCCGAGCGCCGCCCGCGAGAGGCTGATCGGAACCTCGACGACCAGGTCGTCGCCGTCGCGCGCGAAGAGCGGGTGCTCGATCTCCTCGATGTGGGCGATCAGATCCCCCGCGGGGCCGCCGCGCGGGCCCACGTCGCCCATGCCGGGCAGCGGGATGAAGTTGCCGCTCGAGACGCCGGCCGGCACCTTGATCGCGATCTCGCTCTGCTCCCGCACGCGCCCTTCGCCATGACAGACCGGGCAGGGATTCTCGACGATGGTCCCCTCGCCATGGCAGCGGTCGCAGGTGGAGACGTTGATGAGCTGGCCGAAGATGGAGCGCTGCACCTGGCGGATCTGTCCCGAGCCGTGGCATTTCGGACAGGTGATCCGGCTGGTCCCCTCCTTCGCGCCGGTCCCCTTGCAGGTCTTGCAGACGCGCAGGTGCCGGACCTTGACCCGCTTCTCGGTGCCGGTCGCGATCTCCTCGAGGGTGAGCGGGAGGCGAAGCTCCAGCGTGTTCCCCCGCCGCTCGCGCGGACGGCGGCCCGCGCCGCCGCCTTCCTCGAACAGGTCGCCGAATCCGCCGGGTCCGCCGAAGTCGCGCATGAAGGCGCGCAGCGCGTCGGCCAGGTCGAAGCCGCGCATGTCCTCGAACCCGCCGCCCCCACCGCCGGGAAATCCCTGCGGGGCGTGGCCGAAGCGGTCGTAGCGGGCGCGCTTCTCCGGGTCGGAGAGAACCTCGTAGGCCTCGGCCACTTCCTTGAAGCGCTCCTCGGCCTGCTTGTCCCCCGGGTTCTTGTCGGGATGGAATTTCAGCGCGAGCTGCCGGTACGCCTTCTTGATCTCGTCAGGCGACGCGCTCCGCTCCACGCCGAGCACTTCGTAGTAGTCGCGAACCGTGCTCACGCGCGATGCCGGTCCTTACCGGACGGCTCGGTCCGGTCGACGTCGGTGGCGCCCATGCGATCGCGATCCTCGAGCGCCGGCGGAATCGTGTCGGGAGGCGCCTGGGCGCCGAGCATCGAGGGCGGCGTCGGCGTATCGGCCGGCGGACCGGCGACGACCACCTTGGCGTGACGCAGCACGCGGTCGTTCAGCATGTAGCCCGGCTGGGCCACGTCGAGCACCACGCCGGGGCGCGTGCCCGCGGGCGCGACACGCTCGCCGATCGCGTCGTGGAGATTCGGATCGAACGGCTGCCCCGCCGACTGGATCGGGGCGAGGCCCTCCTTCTCGAGGATCTTCATCATGCGGTCGCGCACCAGCTCCACGCCGGCGTGGAGCGGATCGTGCGGCGTGCCGGGCATGGCCGCGAGGGCGCGCTCGAAGTCGTCGAGCACCGGCAGGAGATCGCGGATCAAGGACTCCTGCGCGTAGCGGACCGTCTGCTCGGATTCCAGCTTCCGGCGCTTCTGCACGTTGGACATCTCGGCGAGCGCGCGAAGAAGCTCTTCCTCGCGATCGCGGAGGCGCTTGATCTCGGCCTCCACCGCGTCCGGCCCTTGGGCTCCCGTGTCGGGCGCGGCATTCGTGTCCGGGGCGTCGGCCCGGGTTTCGTCTCGGTCTTCCGTCGTGGCTCCGCGTTTCGGTTTCATGTCTATGCTCCCGCGAGGCGGGCGCCCACGTAGGAGACGAGGGAGATCACGCGCCGGTACGGCATCCGCACCGGTCCCATGACTCCGATCGCGCCCCGAAGGCCGCCGACCGCCACGCCCATTCCAACGATCGAGCACGCGCGAATCGCGGGAGATTCGATCTCCCGGCCGATCGCCACGCGCGGCACACTCTCGCCCGAGAACGCGTCCAGCGTCCGGACGAGCGACTCCTGGTTCGCCAGCAAGGATACGAGCGGCCGGAGCGTTCCGGGCGCCTGAAACTCGGGCTGCGACGCGATGTTGTCGGCGCCGTCCACGCGGACGGCGGGCTCCTCGCGCGTCGAGAGGAGCCTGGAGGCGCGGGTGAGCGCCTCCTCGATGAAGCCCGCGATCTCGGAGGGCGCGCCCGCGCGCGCCTCCAGCGCCAGCGCGTCCAGCGTCTTCGGGCCCGCCGCGGGAAGCCGGGCGCGGATCCACGACTCGGCCCGGCGAAGGTCGGCGGCACACGGAGAGCGCTCGGGCCGCCACGTGTCGGTGGCCACCATGCCGTCGCGCGCGCCCACCGCGACGACGACGTGCCCGCCGTCCAGGGCCACGAGGTTCACCTGGTCCACCGCCTCTTCGCGCGACCGCACGGCCATCACGGCGAGCTGCCGCGTGGCGCGCGCGAGAATCGGAGCGAGATCGGAGGCGCGCGACTGAGTCCGCGCGCGTCCGATCGCGTCATCGAGGATGCGGCGCACGCCGATCGGGACGGTCTCGGGGCGCATCAGATGGTCGACGTAGTAGCGATAGCCCGCCTCGGTGGGGACGCGTCCCGCCGACGTGTGCGGATGCAGCAGCAGCCCCAGCTCTTCCAGCTCGCGCATGGCGTTCCGGATGGTGGCGGGCGAGATGCTCAGGTGGTAGGCGGCGCGGACGTACTGGGACCCCACCGGCTCGGCGCGCGAGACGTGGCTCTCCACCACGAACGTCAGGATGCGGCTGAGCCGCGGATCGAGCTGCGAATCGAAAGGATTGGGCTTCATCGGGGCTCTCCCGGGACGTTCCCCGGAATTCCGGGCGTTAGCACTTTCGACCGTAGAGTGCCAACGCGACGACGCTATCAGCGGGGCCCTGGACTGTCAACCCGGCGAGCCCCCCGGAACGGCCTCCGGGGCCGGCCCGGCCTCGCGCCGCGGGTGTGCGCCAGCCTCCGCTCTCGCAAAGAGTTCCGCGGCCGACTCGAGCGCGGTCATCAGACCCCGCTCCGTGGGGCGGACGGTCCCCTGTCCGGACGTCAACGCCCCGGCCGCTTCGCCCCAGCGAACCCATCCTTCGGCTTCGCGCGGCGCGGCCCGGTCCAGCGCCGCCCGGCGCAGCCCGCGCGCGCGGCGGAGTCCCAGGAACACGACCTCCTCGCGGGCGTCGGCATCGCTCAGGGCGCGCACGTCGTGTCGCGGGAGCTCCCCCGCCTCGACGCGGTCGAACCACCGCGCCACGTCCTCCTCGTTTCCCCAGCGCCGCGAACCGTCGAACGAGTGCGCGCCGGGTCCGAGCCCGAGATAGGGGCGGCGGATCCAGTAGGACTGGTTGTGGCGCGACTCGAAGCCGGGCAGAGCCCAGCTCGAAACCTCGTAGCGGTGGTAACCCGCGGCCGAGAGCAGCCGTCCCGCGACGTCGTAGCGTTCCGCCGCCTCGTCATCGCCCGGAATCGCGATCGCCCCGCGCGCGGCCTTGGCCGCCAGCGGAGTCCCCTCCTCCACCTGGAGCGCATAGATCGAGAGGTGCGGCACGCCCAGCGCGATGACGCGCCCGACCCCGCGGGCGAAGCCCTCCGCGGTTTCCCCGGGAACGCCGGCCATCAGGTCCAGGGAGACGTTCGTGAAGCCCGCGGCCCGGGCGCGAGCGAGCGCGTCCAGGGCGCCCCGGGCGGTGTGGATCCTCCCGAGCGCGCGGAGTGCTTCGGCCTCGAAGGACTGGACGCCGAGGCTCAGGCGGTCGACGCCCGCCACCCGCAGCAGACGCAGCTTCTCCGCCGTCAATCCCTCGGGGTTCGCCTCCACCGTCCACTCGCGGATGCGCGCCGCCGAAAACGTCGAGCGGACCCAGTCGAGGAAGGCCGCGAGCGTCGTCTCGTCGAGCGCGGTCGGCGTTCCGCCTCCGACGAAGATCGTCCGGGGACGGTTCAGGACCCACGACCCAGGAGCCTCGGCCGCGGCCAGCTCCCACTCCCGCGCCAGCGCGCTCAGGAGCCGCTCCGGCTGGGCGTGGTGGAGCGGCGCCTTGGAGAAGGCGCAGTAGGGACAGAGGCTCCGGCAGTACGGCAGATGGACGTAGAGGCCGTAGTCCATCACGTCGTCCGGGAGGCGCGCCGGGACATCGATCGGCTCAGTGGATCGGCCGGAAGAGCCGGTTCAGCCGCGGCAGCCTCCGGTCCTGATCCCACGACCAGTAGATGAACATCGCCTTCCCCTTGACCAGCTCGCGCGGCAAGGCGCCCCAGAAGCGGCTGTCCTGGCTGTTGTCGCGGTTGTCGCCCATCATGAAGAGATGCCCCTGCGGCACGACGTAAGGGCCGAAGTTGTCGCGCGGTTGCGTCTCGCGCGAAATGATGCGGGGGTCCTTGTGCACCACGTAGGGCTCCACGGGCGCCTTGCCGTCCACGTACAGCACCTTGTCCCGGATCTCGACCGTCTGTCCGGCGACGGCCACGCAGCGCTTGATGAAGTCCCGCGAGGGATCCTCCGGGTAGCGGAAGACGACCACGTCCCCCGGCTTCGGCTCGCGGATCGTCGGGAAGCGGTAGTAGAAGAAGCGCTCGCCGCCGAAGCCGATGTCGATCTCCGAGCCGTAGACCATCTTGTTCACGAAGAGGAAGTCGCCGACCTGCAGCGTGTCCTCCATCGAGCTCGTCGGAATGCGGAACGCCTGGAGCACCAGGCCGCGGATGACGATCGTGAGGACGATCGCCAGGACGATCGCTTCGAGGTATTCGCGAAGGGCCGACTTCGTGCGGGCCCGCGCGCGCGCGGCCGCCACGGAGGATCCGTTGGTCATGGTCTCCTTTCGCGCCAGGGGCGGCGCTAGCGTTCCACCCTGAGCACCGCCAGGAACGCTTCCTGGGGGATGCGGACCGTGCCCACCTGCTTCATCCGCTGCTTCCCTTCCTTCTGCTTCTCGAGGAGCTTCCGCTTGCGGCTGATGTCGCCGCCGTAGCACTTGGCGATCACGTTCTTGCGAAGCGCCGAGATCGTCTCGCGCGCGATCACCTGGCCGCCGATGGCCGCCTGGATCGCGATCGGGAACATCTGGCGCGGGATGAGCTCCTTGAGCTTCACGCTGATGTCGCGTCCCCAATCGTACGCCTTCTCACGGTGGACGATCACCGACAGCGCGTCCACGGGATCGCCGTTCAGGAGCACGTCCATCTTCACCAGCTCCGCCGGCTTGTACCCCGCCAGCTCGTAGTCCAGGGACGCGTAGCCGCGGCTGATCGACTTCAGGCGGTCGTAGAAGTCGAGCACGATCTCGGCGAGCGGCAGCTCGTACGTGAGGTGGGCGCGCTCGGGGCTGGGGTATTCGATGCCGTGGTAGATCCCGCGCCGGTCCTGCGCCAGCTTCATGATGTTCCCCACGTACTCGACCGGAACCACGACCTGCGCCCGGACGTAGGGCTCGTCGATCCCCTCGATCGAGCCGGCCGGGGGCATCAGGGCCGGATTCTCGACGACCACCACCTCGCCGTCCGTCTTCATCACGTGATACTCCACGCTCGGAACCGTGGCGATCAGGTCCACGTCGTACTCGCGGGAGAGCCGCTCCTGCACGATCTCCATGTGGAGGAGTCCCAGGAAGCCGCAGCGGAAGCCGAAGCCCAGCGCGAGCGACGTCTCCGGCTCGTACGACAGCGCGGCGTCGTTCAGCTGGAGCTTGGCGAGCGACTCCTTCAGCTCGACGTAGCTCTCCTGCTCGATCGGGTAGAGCCCCGAGAAGACCATCGGCTTCACGGGCCGGTAGCCGGGCAGAGGCTCGGACGCCGGATAGTCGTCGTTGGTGATCGTGTCGCCCACCTTGGCGTCGGCGACCACCTTGATGTTCGCGATCACGTAGCCCACGTCGCCCGCGACCAGCTCCTCGCGGGGGTCCAGGCCCAGGCGGAGCGTCCCCACCTCCAGCACCTCGTGGCGCTTCCCGGTCGAGAACATCCGCACGGCGTCGCCGGTCCGGATCCGCCCGCACACCACGCGAACGTAGACGATCACGCCGCGGAACTGGTCGAAGACCGAATCGAAGATGAGCGCCTGGAGCGGGAGGTCCGACTCGTCGGAGGGCGGCGGGACGCGTTGCACGATCGCCTCGAGCACCGCGCCGACGTTCAACCCCTCCTTGGCCGACACGCGGATGCAGTCCTCCGGCTCCACGTGGAGCAGCTGCGCTACCTCGAGCGCCGTCTCGTCGGGCGAGGCCGCCGGCAGGTCCACCTTGTTCAGCACCGGAACGATGGTGAGCTTCTGCTCCTGCGCCAGGTAGAGGTTGGAGATCGTCTGCGCCTCCACGCCCTGGGAGGCGTCCACCACGAGGATCGCCCCCTCGCAGGCGGCGAGGCTCCGCGACACTTCGTAGGTGAAGTCCACGTGCCCCGGCGTGTCGATCAGGTTGAGCGTGTAGGTGCGGCCGTCCTTGGCCTTGTAGCTCATCGTGATCGCGTGGGACTTGATCGTGATCCCCTTCTCGCGCTCCAGGTCCATGTTGTCCAGGACCTGCTCCTTCATCTTGCCCTTGGGGACGGCGCCGGTCAGGTCGAGCAGCCGGTCGGCCAGCGTGGATTTGCCGTGGTCGATGTGCGCGATGATGCAGAAGTTGCGGACGTAGTCGCGGGAGGTCGCCATGGGGTCAGAACCGCACGCGATAGGCGAGAGCGACGACCGGTCGGTCTCCGGGACGCGGCGGGAGCAGGCTCTCCTGCTTTCCGAAGTCGGAATCGAACGTGGAGAGATGCGCGTCCACGTAAGCGTCCGCCATGGAGATCAGGTGGGCCGCCAGGGTCCACCAGATCCAGCTGATCTTTCGATTGCGGTGCGTTTCGGCCTCCAGGCTGTCGGCGCTCGACTGGGCCAGGTTACCCAGGACGGCGTTGTCCAGGGCGCGCTGCCTTGCGTCGTCCTGCAGCTTGAGCTCGTGGAGCGCCAGCGCCACGAGGGTTCCCTCCGCTCCCACGACCAGCACGGCTTTGAGCGGCTGATGATTGTACAACTGTCCCCAGCCCGGGACGATGGCCGATCGCGCCATCACCTTCCAGGGCGCGGTCTTCGGCTTGGACGCCGCCGCGGCCGAGTCGGCTTTGGACATGGTCCGGACAGGAGGCGCATCGGCGGAGCGGGCCAGCGGCGCAAGGGCCATAAGCCCGGTGAGCAGCAGCGCTGCGGCCAAGGCGGCGCGCGTGGCATGTCCCGTCCGCCAGGATCTCCTGGCGGTCGTCGAAGCGATCAACGATTTCACTCCCGCGTGAAGAAGTGCGCGATGGCGAGGAACAGGAAGAGGATCCCGCCGAAGACGTATACCCCGATCACCACACCGTGGTTGAACTCCGGCCCCAATTCCGAGTGCCGGAGCAGATAGTGCAGCCCCTGCGCGAGCGCCACCAGGAGCACGAGCAAGAGGACAGGCCACCACCCCCGCACCAGCGCCACGATCGTGATCACGACGATGACCCCGATCACGAGCGGGTCGTTGTGGAACCGCGCGAGCCAGCCGGGGAGGATCCCGTTCATGGAGACGAACCTCCGCCAAGCCGCGTGTCAAAGCGGCACGAATTTACGTTCCCCGGGGAACGTAAAATCTCGGAGCTCAATGGCGGGAACGTGTGGGAATCGAACCCACCTCGGACGTCGGAGACGCCCGACAAAAGGATTTGAAGTCCTCGGACACCACCAGATGCCATCCGCTCCCCCGCCCTGAGATCGCGCTTTTTTGCGACTATAGACCGGTATGGAGCGCGTTTACAATGCCTTAGGGCGGTTGCCGGGCATGATGCGCGCAGGCAACGTCATGGATGACCCGGTGAGCCTGCGCGGCTATGATGCATGTGATCTGCCGGAATTGGTCTCATCGCCTATCCATGGTTCTCTGGCGCTTCAAGATCCCCGTCAGAACCCAGCTACGCAGCGCCTTGATCCTGGCTGGAACGGTCTCCTGCCTGAATTGCGCCTCTCTCCCACGAGCGAACCCCGATGGAGATGTCTATTTAACGGGCACGATTCGGGACCGAGACGGCAGGGGTGTGGCGGGTGTTCATGTACTTCTTGATTCCGCTGATGACGACCAAACGAGCGGTATCGGTCTGCCCACCGATCGAGACGGATCCTTTCGAGCCTACGTCCGCTCGGGCCGCTACGCACCGCGCATCTTCACGTGGGGCGACGCGCGTGTGCCCATGGCCATTCTCGATACACTCTGGCTGCGTCCGCCCAGGTGCAGGCTTGACCATCAGTATGGGGGCGTCAAGATCCAAGGTCGCCTGCTTGGGCCGGACAGGCGGCCGGTGCGGTCGGGTGGAATCCAAGCCATGGGCAGATACCCTGGTGGCTATGGCGTCTCCATGAAGGCTCGGGTGATCAAGGGCCACTACGTGTTGTTCGGACCTCCCTCCGAATATCACTTCGACTGCAAGCCATCGCAACGATGGCTCCCCTCCATGCATGGGATTTCGATCAACGTATCCGCGGACACCACGATTGACTTCATCCTGGATGGGGACCGAATCATGGGCAGGGTCGTGCTTGGGGGTAACCCTGTCGATCGCGCACAGATAACGATTGATGGATCGACCCATGGAAGCTATCCGCTCCTGTCGGCACACGAAGTGACGGATCGTGATGGACGCTTCCTCGTCTATCTTCCTCGCGGAGGGTATTCCATCATCGTGAGCCCCGGACCCAACTACGCCTTCGTCACACCACGATTCTTCAGCCGGGTCGTTACAGAGCCACAGAGCGTCACCTTGGATCTGTTGGGTGCTTCGTGGCGCGGCACCATCCGGGATACCGACACGGGATCTCCCATCGCCTCGGCCAAAGTGGTGGCTACCGACATTGGGTCGCCTTTTGTCTCGGCCTTCAGTGTTTCCGACTCCAAGGGGCGCTTTCGACTGGTGCTTCAGCCCGGGTCGCGTTATGTCCTATCCGTCACTTCAGCCAAGAAGAAATTCGGCTTGGGGCCATTAGCACCGATACGTGCGGTGGGAGACTCGATCATTACCCTGAACGCAAGAGTTGCGGGAAGCTGATTACGACAACCTTGGCGATCCCCATTCGGTCTCTCTCGTGGATAGGGCTCACGGCAGCGCTTCTGCTCGCGCAACCATGCGATGCCAGGCTCGGCCCGCACGGTCGCACCTCCACCGTGCTGGAGGGTCCACTCGAGATGACGGTCGCCCTCGAGGACTCGACGTACGTGGTCGGCCAACGCGCGAGCCTCTTCGTATGCGTGACCAACCGAGGGGCTTCGACGATCAGCTTCGCCCCGGAGCCCGGATCGACCTATGGGTTCAAGTTTTGGCGGATCGCCCGCTACGGGGCGTGGTTCGCGATGCATGACTCCCGGGCGGATGCTCTCGCCGGGCATGGATACAAGGTTCCTCCCATCAGTCCGCTCGAGCCCGGAGGAACCATCTCGGGATTCATCAACCTCAATTCCTACGGAGCGGCCATCGACTACCTGTCCCATGATCGTTTGCGGTTGGTTGCCGACCCGACGCGAGCCTTGTTCAGCTCCAGACTGCCGCTTGGACGATACGCCATTCACGTGACCTACTTCGCCCGACAAGGGTTCGACGAGCGACGTATGAACATGAGCATCCAATCCGACACACTCTTTTTCAGGGTGGTGGCTGCCAGTCCGGAGCCGGAAGAGACGGAGCGACTCTCCCGGTATGCCGCAAGCATCGATTCGTGTCGCGCAAACGGCTTGTGCTGGAACAGGACGGCTGCTCGATGGCTGCCGGGATTCGCGGGGTCTCGGTTCTTCTCCGATGTATTCTTCACTTCGGGTCTCTTGTGGCCCCTTTCGGGAGTCAACATCCTGGTTTCTGTGGATCCGAATGGAGCCAGACTGGTGAGCGATGCGCTCATGCTAGAGCACATTTATAGGAGCCCCTCCTTGGAACGGCTTCGGGCCACGATGATCGCCAGTGCCCCCCGATATCCCGCCGGCAGTCTTCCCTCGCTCGTGCTCGAGGATTGGAACGCACGCCCCGCGCGACAAGCCATCCGGGACTCGGTATACGCGGAGCGAAGGAAATACCTGGTACGAGGACATCCGCCGTACGGAACGTGGGTCGAGAAGGGCGACGCGCGTCGGTCTCCATTGGGAGACGCCCAACGTTCCGGCCGCTGAGCTCGACGGGAATGGGAGTCCGTTGAGGTCGGCGTCGAGGCGGCCATGAGGATCGCCATATCCGGCGCGCATCGCACCGGCAAGTCGACCCTCGTCGAAGGCCTCTGCCGGAGTCTGCCGGGGCACACGTCGGTCCAGGAGCCTTACCGCGCCCTGGAGGAGGAAGGTCATCCGTTTCACGAATCCCCCACCCTGGAGGATTTCGAGCTCCAGCTGGAGCGATCGATTCGTTCGCTCCTGTCGGGCGCAGCGAACCAGGTCTTCGATCGCTGCCCGGCGGATTTCCTTGCGTATCTCGCGACCCACCGGAATGGAAGCGCCTTCGACCCCGAGCCCTGGATGGAACGCGCCCGGAGCGCGATGCAGACCCTCGATCTCGTGGTTCTCGTCCCGATCGAGCAACCGGATCGAATTCAGCTTTCCGCTGGAGACCGACCGAAATGGAGACGTAGGGTCGCCGATGAGCTACGAGCCCTTCTCCTCGACGATGCTCTGGATCTCGGCGTCACGTGCATCGAGGTACGGGGAGACGCCGGGGAGCGGCTCGATCAGGTGCTGCGGCATCTCCGAGGGTCCCAGCATACTTCGGAGCGAAGGGGCTAGCGTCTCGGACCGAATCGGTGGACGAGCCCTGCCCCGAACCGGAAGTACTGCGGCTTCCCCTCCAGGCCAATGCTCACGCTTTGCGTCTTCAAGAATCTCCGGCCCGAGCCCATGCTCCCATACGATCCCAGGAACTCGACATCGAGGGGTTCGCCGAGACGAACCGCCAGACCGAGGCCCACCTCGCCGGAGGCCGAGACGCCCGAGGATTTCCCGCTCTCGCCATGGCCCGACAACGAGACGCGGAGGTTCCCCACTCCGAGGGTCCCCAGGAGGAACGGATTCACTCTGCGATCCGGCAGGAAGAAGTAGCGCGAGAAGAGGCTCGCACCCAGGAAGCGGTATTGGAGCTGATCGGGACCGCCGGGATAGGTGCTCGCCAGCAGCTCCTCGAACCCTTCATTGCCCCCGAAGTCTGCGAAATCGAGCCGGAGCCCGTAGGTTTCGTGGCGCCGGGTTCGCCGTTCGATGCCGGCATCCAAAGCATAGCCATTCGCGCCGAAGTGCTTGAAATTGCCCGCAGGGTTCGCCGCGCTCGCATGAGCGCTCAGGAGCCAGCGCGCGGTGTTCGGTGGCGGATTGTCCCGATTCCTGGGGCCCGGGCCACCGACACGGATGCTCTTCTCCTCGACGAGAACCTCGTGGGTCCGGTCCCGGCCCTTCTCATCTTCGATCCGGCGCACTCGGCTCGCGGCCAAGACCGAGTCCCGTCCACTCTCGAGAACCACTCGAAGGCTTCCCATGGAACCGACTCGAACGCGCCCGGCCCTCACCTCGGTTCCGTCGTCCAGCAGAACTCGAATCGAGCCTGGGATCCCAGTCGAGGACTCCGGCGGAGTCTCTGAAGGTGCCGAGGAGTCCGGTGGAGCCTGGGCACGCGCCCACGCGGCCGTCAGACACAGCAGCACGACGATCCAGGCAGCCAGGCGGACGATCATCCTCATCCTCCGACTTCGATGGGCGTCTTCCCCATCGCCAGTGTCTCGCCGACCACCGCCGCCTCCACCTTCGCCCGCTGTAACGCCTTCATGAGGCCCGCGGCCTTCTTCGGGGCGATCGCGATCAGCAACCCTCCGGACGTCTGCGGATCGGCGAGCGCCATGCGCAAGGGCTCGGACACACCCTCGTCGAACTGGACGAAGGGCGATGCATACGCCAGATTCGACCGAAGCCCTGCCGGCGCCACGCCCTCGCGCGCGAAATCCAGAACGCGCGGCAAGAGCGGCACGGCGCCGCTCCAGATCCGGAGCGTCTTCTTGCTCGCGCGCGCGACGTTCAGCGCGTGTCCCAGCAGCCCGAACCCCGTCACGTCGGTCGCGGCGGACGCGCCCGCCGCCTGCATCATTTCCCCTGCCGCTCGATTCACGGTGACGAGCTGCGCGGTCATCCGCGCCAGGTCCTCGTCAGGCAGCAGGCGCCGCTTGAGCGCCGTCGCCAGGATGCCGATCCCGAGCGGCTTGGTGAGCACCAGCAGGTCGCCGCGCCTGGCGCCCGCGTTCGTGACGATCCGCTTCGGGTGAACTTCACCCGTGACCGCGAACCCGAACTTGATCTCGGGGTCGCGCACCGTGTGCCCGCCGACCAGCGCCACGCGGGCGCGGGCCAGGGCCTCGGCGCCGCCGCGCAGGATCTCCCCCAGCACCCCCATGTCCCCCTTCTCGGGATAGCAGACGATGGAGAGCGCGGTGAGCGGCGTTCCGCCCATGGCGTAGACGTCGCTCATCGCGTTGGCCGCCGCGATCCGCCCGAAATCGAAGGGATCGTTCACGACGGGGGTGATGAAGTCCACGGTCTGGACGAGGGCGCGCGTGGGCGACAGCCGGAACACGCCCGCGTCGTCCCAGGTCTCGGGACCGACGAGAACGCCGGCGATCTTCTTCGCGCGGGGCAAGGACGACAGAGCCTGTCGCAGGTCCTCCGGACCCAGCTTGGCGGCTCAACCCGCGCAGGACACCTGCTCCGTGAGCCGGTGAATATCCTCGCGGGTATGACTCACGGGTTCGGGAGGTCGATCACGAGGAGAGGAAGGCCCAGACCTCGATTTCGACGCGGGCGTCCTTCGGCAGCCGGCTCACGGCTACCGTGGAGCGGGCGGGCTTGGGATCGGAGAAGGCGCGCGCGTAGACCTCGTTCATCGCGGCGAACTCGTCCATGTCGGCGAGAAACACCGTCGTCTTGACGACGTCGGCGAGCGAAGCGCCGCCCGATTCGAGCACGGCGCGGAGGTTGGCGAGAACCCGCTCCGTCTCGGCAGCGACGCCGCCGCCGACCATGTTGCCCGTCTTGGGATCGAGGCCGATCTGGCCCGAGGTGATGATCCAGCGGCCGGAGAGATTGCCGGAGCGGCCCTGGACGTAGGGGCCGATGGCGGCTGGCGCATCCGTTGTCTTGAGGACGCTCACGCTATTCGACCGTGACGCTCTTGGCCAGGTTGCGCGGCTGGTCCACGTCGCAGCCGCGCTCCACCGCGATGTAGTAGGCGAGGAGCTGGAGCGGGATGACCGAGAGCAGCGGCATCAGGGGACCGAGCGCGTGCGGCACGAAGAGCACGTGATCGGCCTTCTGCGCCACGACCTCGTCCCCTTCGCACGCCACCGCGATGATCTTTCCCTTCCGCGCGCGGACCTCCTCCATGTTGCTCAGCACCTTCTCGTAGGCGGAGTCCTGCGTGCAGATGAAGACGACCGGCATGTTCTCGTCGATCAGCGCGATCGGGCCGTGCTTCATCTCCGCCGCGGGATAGCCCTCGGCGTGGATGTAGGAGATCTCCTTGAGCTTGAGGGCGCCTTCGAGCGCGACCGGGAAGTTCACGCCGCGGCCGAGGTAGAGGAAGTTGTTGTGGTGCGCGTACGCCCTGGCGATCGAACGGATCGCATCGGCGTTGGCCAGGATCCGCTCCATCTTGTCGGGAATGGTGTGCAGCTCCCGCGTGAGCTCGGCGCCCACCTCGGGCGAGAGCTCGCCCAGGCGCCCGAGATACAGCGTCAAGAGCGCGAGCGCCGCGACCTGCGACGTGAACGCCTTGGTGGAGGCGACGCCGATCTCGGGGCCCGCATGGATGTAGACGCCGCCGTCCGATTCCCGCGCGATGGTGGAACCCACGACGTTGCAGATGCCCAGCACGCGCGCGCCCTTCCGCTTGGCTTCGCGCATCGCGGCCAGCGTGTCGGCGGTCTCCCCCGACTGCGAGACGGCGAGCACGACCGTGCCGGGGCGCAGGATCGGATTCCGGTAGCGGAACTCGGAGGCGTACTCCACCTCGACCGGGATCCGCGCCAATTCCTCGATCAGGTACTCGCCGATCAGTCCCGAATGCCAGGACGTGCCGCACGCGAGGATCACCACGCGCTCGATCTGGCGCAGCTCGCGCTCGCTCATGTTGAGACCGCCGAGCCGCGCGGTGCCTTCGGCGACCATGAGCCGGCCGCGCAGGCCGTTCCGCAGCGACTGCGGCTGCTCGAAGATCTCCTTCAGCATGAAATGGTCGTAGCCGGCCTTCTCGATCTGCTCCAGGTCCCAGTCGACCGTCTCGACCTTCTTCGATACCGCGACCTCGCCGACGGTCGTGGTCTGGACCCCGTCCGGGGTCAGGACCACCATCTCCTCGTCGTCCAGATAGACCACCTGGTTCGTGTGCCGGATGACCGCGGAGACGTCGGAGGCGAGGATGTACTGGTGGTTGTCGCAGACGCCGACGACGAGCGGGCTCCCGTGGCGCGCGCCGACGATCTTGCGCGGCTCGTCGGAACAGATCGCCGCGATGCCGTAGGTGCCAGTCAGGAGCCGCAGCGCCTGGGCCACCGCCTTCTCGAGGTTTCCCTGATAGAACTTCTCGATCAGGTGGGCGATGACCTCGGTGTCGGTGTCGGTGGTGAACGTGTGCCCTTCACCCTCCAGCGCGCGCTTCAGCGTGGCGTAGTTCTCGATGATCCCGTTGTGGGCCACCGCGATCTTGCCCGTGCAGTCGGTGTGGGGGTGGGCGTTCTTGGTGTTGGGCTCGCCGTGCGTGGCCCAGCGGGTGTGCGCGATGCCGAGCGTGCCGTGCGACGGGTCTTCGGCGAGAAGCCCCTCGAGCACGCTGATCTTGCCCGCGGCCTTCTGGATCTTGAGCCCGCCGCCGTTCAGGATGGCGACGCCCGCGGAATCGTTGCCGCGATACTCGAGGCGGCGAAGCCCCTCGAGCAGGATGGGAAGCGACTCCTGGTCTCCGACGTACCCGACGATGCCGCACATGGAGGAACCCCTTCTACCCGCGAACCGGGGCGGGCGCGGGTTGGGACTTCGACGCGGCCTCGGCGGCACGCGCGGCCAGCGCGTCCGCACGTTCCTGAGTCCGGGCTTCAGCCAGAATGCGTACGATCGGCTCCGTGCCGGAGGCGCGTACTTGAACCCACCCATCTTCCCAGAGGTATTTTTCGCCGTCCAGCGTATTGCGCTCGCCGTCCGGGAAGGCGTCGCGCAAGGAGACCTCGAGCGCCGCGGCGTCTTGGATGCGGAGATCCAGCTTCCGCTTCACCATGACGAGGGGCGGCATCTCCTCGGCGACCCGCCGCGACAGGGGGCGCGGATCGCGGGCCAGCCAGTCGAGCACGATCACGGCGCCCAGGAGCGCGTCGCGCGTGGCGTG
>DATJEJ010000288.1:0-2325 GCA_035496795.1 Candidatus Omnitrophota bacterium | reverse complement strand
CGCGGCCGATCTCCAGCCTAAGATGCGGGCCGAGTCCATGGAACCCCTGGAACCCACCATCGCCGCGGCGATCGTCCGGCCGCCCGGACCGACCTTCGCCCAGGGTATCACCCGGGCGGGGCTCGGGCTCCCCGACCTCGAGCGGGCGCTCGCGCAGCACGCGGCCTATGCGGAGGCGCTGGAGGCCGCTGGCGTCCGCCTGGTCCGCCTGCCGGCCGATCCGGCGCATCCCGATTCCACGTTCGTGGAGGACACCGCGGTGATCCTGGGGCGGGAGGCGATCCTGACCCGTCCCGGCGCCGAGAGCCGCCGCGGGGAGGTGGACTCCATGCGCGCGGCGCTCCTCCCGCTCGTCGCCTCGCTGGAGGCGATCGAGGAGCCGGGCACGCTGGATGGAGGGGACGTGCTCGAGACCGACCGGGGCTACCTGATCGGGATCTCGGAGCGGACGAACGAATCGGGCGCCCGCTGCCTGGCGGAATGGCTGGCGGCGCGCGGCCGCGCGGCGCATCTCGTGGAGATCGGCGGCATGCCGGGACTCCTGCACTTGAAGACGGGGATCTCCTGCGTGGCCGGCGGGCTTGCCGCGGCGGTCCCGGCGCTGGCGCCCGCGGCGCGCGCCCTCGGCCTCGACGTGATCCCGGTCGAGCCGGAGGAGGCCTACGCCGCGAACGCGATCCGGGTGAACGGCCGGGTGCTGCTTCCGTCGGGCGCGCCGAGGCTCTCGCGGCGCCTGCGCGAGCGCGGATGCGCCGTCGTTCCGCTCGAAATGTCCGAGTTTGAAAAAATGGACGGCGGGCTCTCGTGCCTGTCGCTCCGGCTGCCCGCCGCGGGCGGCTGAGCGACGCTCACGCCGGATCGGCGGGGGACCGCGGTCCCCGCCCCGTCAGACGGCCCGGCGGCCCCGGAACAGGCCCACCAGGAAGAGGATGATCGCGAGCACCAGAAACAGGTGCACGATGGCGCCCAGCGTCTTGAACGCGAGCATTCCGACCAGCCAGAGGACGAGGAGCAGCACTCCCAGGATTCGAAGCATGGTGTTCCTCCCAATGTGTGCGGGCCGCCAGGTGGGTGCAACCAGGCGGGAACCGCGTGTCGGTTGGATCCCCCAGCAGGAACCGGGCCCCTTGGCCACGGCGGCGGGGTGCTATCATCGGTTCGGCCCCCCGGGGCCACGCCCCCCACGTCCAGGAGACCGACCCATGCTTCGCCGAGCCGCCGTTCTCGCTCTCGTTCTCTCGATTCCGGGGCTTCCGTACCAGGCGCCGGGCGTGCGGGCCGCCGCAGCCCCCGCGCGGCACGGCGCGACCGCGCGCCACAAGGCGCCTCCGCCGCTGCCGCGGGCTCCCAAGCGGACCGTCCTCGACACCTACTGGGGAGTCAAGGTTCCGGACGACTACCGTTACATGGAGCGCGCTTCCGATCCCGGCGTGATGAAGTGGGTCCGGGGCCAGAACGCCTACACGCGCTCGTGGCTGGACGGACACCGGGAGCGCGCCGAGATCCAGAAGCGGGTGGCGGCGCTCAGCCGCTCCGACTCTCCGGACTTCTACAGCGGGGGCTGGGCCGGGGGCCGGTACTTCTTCCTCGAAGAAAAGCCGCCGAAGCAGCAGCCGTTCCTGGTCGCGATGCGATCCCTCTCCGACCCCGCCGGCGAAACGACGGTGGTCGATCCGAACGCGCTGGACGCTTCGGGCGGAACGACGATCGACTTCTACGTTCCCTCGCTGGACGGCCGGCTCGCCGCCGTTTCCCTCTCGAAGAACGGCACCGAGGACGGCACCCTTCACGTCTACGAGACGGAGACCGGCCGCGCGCGGGACGTCGCGATCCCGCGCGTGAACGGGGGTACGGCCGGCGGGAGCGCCACCTGGAACGGAGACGGGACCGGGCTCTACTACACGCGCTATCCCGCGCCCGGCGAGCGCCCCGAGGCCGATCTGCCGTTCTATCAGCAGATCTGGTTCCACAAGCTCGGGACGCCGCTCTCGTCCGACACCTACGTGCTGGGGCGCGAATTCCCGAAGATCGCCGAGGTGGCCCTGGCGACGAGCCGGGACGGCCGGTGGATCCTGGCCGACGTGAGCAACGGCGACGGCGGCGAGCACGAGTACTGGCTGATGGCGCCGGGCGGCGCGTGGAGCCAGGTCTCGACGTTCCAGGACGGCCTCATCGCCGCGCATATCGGCAGGGACGGGGCGCTCTATGCGCTCTCGCGCGCGGGGGCGCCGAACAAGAAAATCCTCCGCATCCCCCTGGACCATCCCCGGCTCGACGCCGCGCGCGTGGTCGTTCCCGAGACCCCGAACGCGATCGAGTCGTGGG
>DATJEJ010000287.1:0-2389 GCA_035496795.1 Candidatus Omnitrophota bacterium | reverse complement strand
AGCGAGCCCGGCTCGGAGCCGCGCGTGGGGGAGCGCCCCTTCGCGCGGCTCGACGCCGCCCCCTCGGGGGCGGTCGTGGCGCGCGGCCCCGCGGGCTTCACCTCGCCGGCGGCCGTGGAGAACGAGGGGGCCGCCTTTCGCGCCGTCGCCGACGCTCCGGCCATGGCCGCCGGGTTCTACACCTTCGAAGCGGGGGGCAAGGCGCTCGCGACCGTCGCCGTCAACCCCGACCCCGTCGAGAGCGATCTGGCCGCGGTGCCGGCCGACTCGCTGAAAGCCGACGCCCAGGGGCCGAATGGAGCGCCCGTCCTCTCGATCGACAACCGCTCGGCGCTCGCGACGCGGCTGGGCGATACCCGGCGCGGGCGCGAGCTCTGGCTGCCGCTCCTGGTTCTCGCCGGGGTCTTTCTCATCGGCGAAATCCTTCTCGGCAGCTCCCGCGTCCTGGACCGTTAGAGCCATGAACGCCGTCCGCGAGCCCTCCCGAGAAACGAATCCCGGCGATCCGTCACCGGTGGCCGCCCGCCTTCTCGAAGCGGGCGGCACGCACCCGCGCATCCACGAGCTGGAGACGCGGCTGGACGCGGCCGCGCCCGGCGCCTCGATCCGGCTCCGCGGCGTCGCCGGGAGCGCCGGCGCGCTGGTCGCGGCCCTTCTCGCGCGGCGCCCGGGCACGCGCCTCGCGGTGATCGCCCCCGACCTCGACCGTGCCGAGGGATGGCACGACGACCTCTGCTTCTTCCTCGGCCCCGACCGCGTGGTCTTCATTCCGCCGCATGACACCGTCTCGTGGAGCGCGCAGGTCGCGACCGCCCCGGTGCGCGAGGACCGGATCCACGCCTTCCTGCGCCTGGGGGATCCCGATCCGCCCGTCGCCGTGATTCCGGCGCTCGCGCTCCACCGGCTGGCGCCCGCGCCCGACCGCATCCGCGCGCGCGCGATCACGGTGCGCACGGGGCTATCGATCGCTCCCGAGGCGCTGCTCCGCCGCCTGGTGCTCGCCGGCTACCGCTCCGTTCCGGAGATCGGCGAGTCCGGCGAGGTGAGCCGCCGGGGCGGGATCGTGGACGTGTTCGGCCCGGGGCTGGACCATCCCGTTCGCCTCGAATTCGACGGCGACACGGTGGCGTCGCTCCGCTCCTTCGACGTCACCTCGCAGCGCTCGACCGGCCCGATCGAGGAGGCGCGCCTGGCGCCCGCGCGCGAGCTGCTGTACGACGAGGACGTGGACGCGCGGCTCCGCCCCCTCGACGCGCCCGAGGCGCCGCGCACGGCCGAGACCGACCGGATCCGCGACCTCGTGGCCGAGGGAATCTACTTCGAGGGCATGGAGTGGGCGGCTCCGCTCCTCGGGCTTCCGCTGGGCTCGGTGCTCGACCACCTGGCGGCGAACACCATCCTCTGGGTGGACGAGCCGGCGGCGGTGGAGCGTGAGCTGCAGGATGCCGAGCGCGAGACCGAGCGGCTCGAGGAGGACGCCCGCGCGAAGACGCCGCACCTGCCTCCGCGGGAAGCGCTCTTCGATCCGCCCGAACGCGCGGCCGGGCGGCTCGCCACGCGCCGCCGGGTGGAGGCGGCGCTCACGACCCGCGAGGGAGCCTCGCGCGGCGAGGCGATCGCGCTGGACGCGCGCCCGCAGCCTTCGTTCGGGCGAAAGCTCGATCTCCTGCGCACCGAGCTGAAGCGCCTGAGCGACCTCGGCATGACCCGCATGATCCTCTGCGACAACCGGGGCCAGGCCGAGCGGCTCGAGGAGCTCCTCGGCGGCGAGCTGGGCGGCATCGACATCGGCGATCTGAGCGCCGGCTTCGTGCTCCCGGGCGCCAAGCTCGCCGTCTTCACCGACCACGAGATCTTCGCGCGCTACCGGAGGCGCCGCGCGCGGAAGCTCCGCCCCTCGGCGGCCGCGCTCCGCGAGCTCCTCACCCTCACGCCCGGCGACTACGTCGTCCACCTCGATCACGGCATCGGCGTCTTCCGGGGGCTCAAGCCGCTCACGCTGGACGGCCAGGAGACCGAGTGCATGCAGATCGACTACGCGGGAGGCGACCGCCTCTTCGTCCCGATCGGGCAGCTCGGGATGGTGGAGCGCTATTCCGCCGAGGAGGGGCGCGCGCCCGCGGTCCATCGCCTCGGCGGCACCACGTGGGCGCGCGTCAAGGCGAAGACGCGGAAAGCGATCGCCGACATGGCCGAGACGCTGCTCCGCCACTACGCCGTGCGGAAGGCGCGGCCGGGGCGGGCATTCGGCCCCGACACGCCGTGGCAGCGCGAGCTCGAGTCCTCGTTCATCTACGAAGAGACGCCCGACCAGCTCCGCGCGGTCGAAGAGGTGAAGAAGGACATGGAGTCGCCCCGTCCGATGGACCGGCTCATCTGCGGTGACGTC
>DATJEJ010000286.1:0-8805 GCA_035496795.1 Candidatus Omnitrophota bacterium | reverse complement strand
CGGGATCACGCCGCCCGCGGCGACGCGGTTCTCCTGGATCCAGCGATCGATCTGCGCCTGGTCGGGCGCCTTGTTGCCGCGATCGGCGGTGCCGCAGCGATACACGATCTCGCCGTTGTCGGCCATGCGGCCGTTCTCGGCGGTGGCCCATCGGGTCTGGCCCACGTCCGGTTCCCCTGCCGCAAGTGCGAGGGGAGCCGTGAGGAGAAGGGCGAGACCGGCGAGCGCGAAGAGGGACAGAAGACGCTTCATGCTGAGACCTCCTGGATGCTTCGTTCGGGTTGGGACGTCACCGGCACGAACGAGTTCGACCGCGCGCGAAGTCGGAGGCGATCGGCCTCGCGGGACGGGGAAGCAGTCCGGGGAGGCGCACGGAGGGGCGATGTCCCGGCCGCGGGTGGGGATGGCCGGAATCGTGGCAAAACGGAGAGCCCTCGTTCGGTCGTGTACCAACGAGTCTCGTGCTCCTGTGTTTGCCTGGGTGGATGGAAGGAGGATGAGCTCGGCTTATCGCCCCCCGAACCGCCGGGCTCCCTTCCAGAGCGCTACCGTACCCAAATCACGTCAGTTGCGCAAGCCCGCGATGTCGCCGGGACGCCGATTCTGGGTGTTTTCCCCCGCACCGGAACCGCCGCGCGGCCGTGCTATCCTTCGGCCATGATCGGCACTCTGCTCGGCCGTTACCGCATCCTCGAGCCGCTCGGCGAGGGCGGGATGGGGCGCGTGTTCCTCGCCGAGGATCCCGCGCTCGGGCGGAAGGTCGCCGTGAAAGTGCTGCCGCCGGAGTTTTCGCAAGACAAGGACCGGCGCGAGCGCCTTCTGCACGAAGCGCGCGCGGCCTCCGCGCTCAATCACCCGAACATCCTCACCGTCCACGATCTCGGCGAGGCGGACGGCGCCCTGTATGTCGCCATGGAGCGGATTGAAGGATGCACGCTCCGCGAGTGGGCCCACGGCCGCGTCCGGACCCCTTCCGAGGTGATCCGTCTTCTGCGCCAGGCCCTCGCGGCGCTCGGCGTCGCGCATCAGGCGGGGCTGGTGCATCGCGACCTAAAGCCCGAGAACATCATGGTTCGGACGGACGGTCTCTTGAAGATCCTGGATTTCGGGCTGGCCCGGAGCGTGACGCCCGGCGTCGCGGCGCGCACCGCCACCCTGCCGGGAACGATTCTCGGAACGGCGCCGTACATGTCGCCCGAGCAAGTCCTCGGCCAGCCCGCCGGACCCGCGAGCGACCTCTTCTCGCTCGGCTCGATCCTCTACGAGCTGCTCACGGGCCGCCATCCGTTCGCGGCGAACAGCGCGGTCGAAACGATGCATCGCATCCTGCACGAATCGCCGGAGGCGCCTTCGCGGGTGAACCGCGACCTCACCGCCGATTTCGATTTCGTGCTCGCCAAGGCGCTGTCCAAGGACCCGACCCGGCGGCACGCGTCCGCGCACGACCTGGATATCGACCTCGAGACGCTGGAATGCGGGTGCGGGATGGCTGCTCCGGCGGACCAAGAGGGTTCCGGTCCGCGCACGCTGGCCGTGCTCCCGTTCAAGAACATCGGGGGCGATCCCGCGCTGAGCTACCTGGGCGTGGGGCTCGCGGACGCGGTGATCACGCGTCTCTCCTCCTCGCCCGACCTCATCGTGCGGGCGACCAGCAGCATCGCTCCCTACCAGAACCAACCCGTCGATCCGCGCCGCGTGGGCGTCGAGCTGGATGCGAGCACGGTGCTGGATGCCTCCTTTCAGCGGTTCGGCGAGCGGTTCCGCGCGACGGCGCGGCTCGTGGAGACCGCGAGCGGCCGCTCGCTCTGGGCGGGGAAGGTCGACCTCAAGTTCGACGACATCTTCGAGGTGCAGGACCAGGTGGCCCACGGGATCGCCGAGGCGATGACGGCGCGGCTGCAGCAGCGCCCGGAGACGGGAGCGCCCGGCCACGCGCCGTCGCCGCAGGCCTACGCGCTCCTGTTGAAAGCGCAGGAGGCGTGGCGCGCGTCGAACGAGGAGGGCTTCCGGCGGGGCGTTGCGCTGGCGGAGGAGGCCGTGCGGATCGATCCCGCGTTCGCCAACGCCTGGGCGTTCCTCGGCAGCTACTACCATGGCCTGACTGACGGCGGATTCGATCCCGATCCGGTCTGGTTCGCCAAGGCCGATCACGCCCTGGGCCGGGCCCTGTCGCTCGATCCCGAGAACGTACAGGCCCTGTTCGCGACCGCCGCCCTGCGGCTGACGCGCGGCGCCAAGCGGGACGCCTACGCCGGCCTCGTGGACGTCGGGCGGCGCGCTCCCAACGATCCGTTCGTGCCCCACTACTTCTCGTACCTGTTCCGCCTTTGCGACATGATGGAGGAGGGGCTGTCGTCCTCGCTCCGGGGAACCGAGATCGATCCGAGCTCTCCGTGGCCGTATTGGATGCGCATCCGGCTCCTCGCTTTGTCCGGCCGGCTGCGCGAGGCTCAGGAGGAGATGGAAGCGACCCAGGTGCGGTTTCCCTCCGGGACCCGGAACGCGGACTTCTATCTGCCCCTCTTCGGCAATCGTCCGGAGGAGCTGGTGGCGCGGGTCGAATCGGGGGAGCTCGTGCCGCACATCGGGTCGACCACGTTCGACCTGGCGCTGGCCCTCGCCAAGGTGGGGCGCCGCTCCGACGCGGCCTCGTACATTCCCCGGATCGAGCGCTTTGCCACCGTCGACATGGACATGGCGGCCGACATGGCTTCCCTCAGCGCCCACCTCGGCGATCCGGACGCGGCGTTCCGCCACCTCGATCGCGCGGTGGCGCTCGGCAATGACACCCTGACCTATTTCGAGAACCCGATCTTCTTCGAGCCGCTCTTCGGCGATCCCCGCTGGAGGCCTTTCGTCGACGGGGTCCGGTCGCGGGTGGCGCAGTGGAAGCGTGAATTTCGGTGGCCTCCGGAGTAGGGCCGTCGAGGCGAGTAGGCCCGTTGGAAGCGAGCGGGAAGGAAACCCTTCGGGAGTGGGTCGCTTCCTCGGCCTGACGGCCTCGGGCGCTCCAGAGACAACACTCCCTCCGCGGTTTCCTTCCCGCTCGCTCCCGACTGCCCCGCTGACCTCGACGGTCCCCGGCTGACCTCAACGGACACCCACCGACCCCAACCGACCCCCGAGGAACTCGACCAACCACAAGCCACGGCCCCGTTGTCTTTCTTCTGGCGATGGGTGGTCCGGTCGTGGCGGAGCCGGAGGCCTGGCGAGAACTCGGAGGGAGTGTTGTCTCTGGAGCGCCCGAGGCCGTCAGGCCGAGGAAGCGACCCACTCCCGGAGAGTTCCTCGCCAGGCCTCCGGCCCCGGCATACACGTCCACCAAGGCCGAGTAAAAAAAGGCAGCGGGGCCGTGCAAGAAAGCCACGGCCCCGCCTTGCCCCTTCCCGATCAGGACCGTTCCTCGCGCGTCGCCGCGCGATTGGCGTTCCTTCACCGGCCCGGAGAACCCCCCTCCCATCACCCCGCACACGGCCCGCGGGGATCACTCCTTCGGGGCGAGCCCTCGCTTCTCCGATTCCTTTCGGAGCGTTTCCTTGTTCAATACGCGGAACTCCACGCGCCGGTTGCGGGCGCGTCCCAGCGTCGTCGTGTTCGTCGCGATCGGCTGCGACTCGCCGTAGCCCTTCGCGGTGAACTGCTCCGGTCGCAGCTCGGGGAACTTGTTCACGAGGTAGTCGCGCACCGCGCTGGCGCGCGCCTGGCTCAGGGCCAGGTTCCGCGCGTCGGTGCCGCGCGAATCGGTGTGTCCGGCGATCTCGATGCGCAGATCCGGCCAGCGCCCCAGGATGTCGGCCACCTCGTCCAGCGTCTGGAACGACTCCGGCAGGATCTTCGCCTTGCCGGTGTCGAAGTTCACGTTCTGGAGCCGGATCATGCCGGTCTCGAGCAGCTCCGTCTCCTTGGAGCTGACCGTGATCGGGCAGCCGGTGGCGTCCACGCGCGCGTTCTCCGGCGTGTCGGGGCACTTGTCCATGCCGTCGCAGACGCCGTCCTGATCGGCGTCGGTGGGGCAGCCGTTCGGGTTCACGACGCATCCGGCCGGCGTTCCGTCGCACTGGTCGAGGCCGTCCGGAACGGTGTCGTTGTCGGTGTCGATCGGGCACCCGTTGGCGTTGACGCGAGCGCCGGCCGGCGTGTTGCTGCACTGGTCGACGCCGTCGGGAACGCCGTCCTGGTCCGCGTCCACGGTGCAGCCCGTCGCGTCGACCGCGGCGCCCCGGGGCGTGCCCTCGCAGCGGTCGATGCCGTCGGGGACGCCGTCCTGATCGCTGTCCACCGGGCATCCGGTCGCGTCGACGCGCGCGCCGAGCGGGGTGCCGGGGCAGCGGTCGGTCTTGTCGCGCACGCCGTCGCGGTCGCTGTCCTTGGACGTGCCGCCGAATCCGAAGGAGAGCGACGCGAAGGCTTCGGGACCGTGCTTGTACTTCTCCTCGTTCTCGCCGGGGACGAACACCTTGTAGGCCACCTCGCGCCCGTCCAGGCGCAGCGCGATGCGGTCGTTGAGCCGGATATGGAAGCCCAGTCCGCCGTTCAGGGCGAGCTTGGTCGCGCTCGTGCTATCGCCATCCAGGTGCATCACGCCGGCGCCCGCCATCAGATAGGGCCGGATGCGGTCGTTGAGGAGGAACAGCGTGAAGTCCCCGCTCCCGTGGAGCAGCTTCAGGGTCGCGCCGGCGTCGGACTCCGATTTCGCGTAGATGCCGCGCGCTTCGAGGGCCAGCGAGCGCGAGAGCGCCATCCCCGCGATCGCGCCGAACATGGGGCGATGGGGCTCGACGCCGAACTCGTTCGGAATCCAGAGCTCGCCGCCTCCGGGCGCGATCCACCCGGTGGGATCGTCGGCGATCGCGGAGCCTGGCGCGAAGACGTTCGTCGCGGCGGCGGCCACGATCGCGGCGGCGCCGAGCAGGCGGCGCGTCCGTGCGTTCACGGGGGGGTGTCCTCCAAGTGGGTGGTCGCGCGGCGCGGGCGACCATGCCGCGCGGCCCGCGCACTCTAACGAACGCGCCGCGCCGGGCGCAAGCGCGATGTGTCGTGTGATTGACGCGCGCGCGGATCGCTGGCAGCATCGCGGAATGGCGGCGGATTTCAAGGACGCGATCGCGAAGGGCTACACGTTCTCGGGCGAATCGATCCAGCTCGGAGCGGCGATGAAGGACGGCGCGGTGGTGGACGGCGCGATCGTCCGCGTCCCGCTCGCGATGATGAACCGTCACGGGCTCGTCGCCGGCGCCACCGGCACGGGCAAGACGAAGACGCTCCAGCTCATGGCCGAGCAGCTCTCCGCCCAGGGCGTGCCCGTGTTCCTCGCCGACCTGAAGGGCGACCTGAGCGGCATCGCCGCTCCCGGCGAATCGAGCCCCAAGGTGCTCGAGCGGGCGAAAGCGGTGGGCGTCACGTTCCAGCCCGCGGCGTTTCCGGCCGAGTTCGTCGGCCTCTCGGGGAAGAACGGCGTTCCGCTCCGCGCCACGGTCTCCTCCTTCGGACCGCTCCTGCTCGCGCGCGCGTTCCAGCTGAACGAGACGCAGCAGAGCGTCCTGGCCATGGTCTTCAAGCTGTGCGACGACCAGAAGCTCCTCCTCCTCGACCTCGCGGACCTGAAGGCGGTGCTCCAGTACCTCTCCGGCGAGGGCGCCGGGGAGCTCGCCGCGTACGGCGGCCTCTCCAAGGCGACGGTCGGCGTGCTGCTCCGGAAGATCGTGGAGATGGAGCAGCAGGGCGCCGACCGCTTCTTCGGGGAGCCCGAATTCGAGGTCCAGGACCTGCTCCGCGTGGATCCCTCGGGAAAGGGCATCGTCACGCTCCTGGAGCTGGACGACATCCAGGACCGTCCGGCGCTCTTCAGCACGTTCCTCATGTGGCTCCTCGCCTCGCTCTATCGCGAGCTGCCCGAGGTGGGCGACGTTGCCAAGCCCAAGCTCGTCTTCTTCTTCGACGAGGCGCACTTCCTCTTCGAGGACGCGACCAAGGCGTTCCTGAGCGAGGTGGAGCAGACCGTGCGGATGATCCGGTCCAAGGGCGTCGGCGTCTTCTTCGTGACCCAGAATCCCAAGGACGTGCCGGACGACGTGCTGGCCCAGCTGGGCAATCGCGTCCAGCACGCGCTCCGCGCCTTCACCCCCGACGACGAGAAGGCGCTCAAGGCCGCGGCGAACACGTTTCCCCGTTCCGAGTTCTACGACATCCCGAAGACGATTCTCTCCCTGGGAATCGGCGAAGCCCTCGTCACCGTGCTCTCCGAGCGGGGGACGCCCACGCCCGTGGCCGCCACGCGCATGATCCCGCCCTCGAGCCTGATGGCCCCGATCCCGCCCGCCGAGCGGGAACGGCGGATCCAGCAGTCGCCGCTCATGGCCGAGTACGGCAAGCCCGTCGATCGCGAGAGCGCCCGGGAGATGCTCGCGGCGCGCGCTCAGGCGCCCGGCGCCGCGCCGGCGGCGGGGAAGGCCACGGCCGGCCGCGGCCGCGCCGCCGAGCCGGCTCCGAACATGGCGGAGGCGGTCGGCAAGGCGATCAACTCCCCGCTGGGCCGGGCGGTCGGCCGCGAGCTGGTGCGCGGCCTCTTCGGCGTGCTCGGCGTTTCGACCGGAACCCGGCGGCGGCGTAGCTTCTAGCGGAGCGCCGGTGTATCCTGATGCGGTGAACGCCGCGCCGGGGCAGGTCCGCATCCGTTCCCTCTCCGAGCTGGATATCTCCCGGGTCGTCGCGATCGACGAGCGTCTGACCGGGATCTACCGCCCCGACGTCTGGGAGCGGCGCGTCGGCTATTACATCCGGCGCGACGCCGACGCCTGCCCGGTGGCCGAAGCGGACGGCAAGGTCGTGGGGTTCATGTTCTCGGACGTGCGCGGCGGCGAATTCGGCCTGGAAGAGACGAGCGGGTGGATCGAGCGCTTCGGCGTCGACCCCGATTACCAGGGGCGCTCCATCGGCCGGCGGCTCTTCGACGCGGTGGTCGATCACATGAAGCAGCGCGGAGCCACCGTGCTCCGCACGATCGTGGACCAGAAGGACGAGGAGCTGGCCTCCTTCCTCCGCGCGGTGGGGTTCAAGAACGCCCCGCTGACCTCGCTCGAGCTCCCGCTGGCGGGCGATGGGGAAGGGAGGACGGCGCGCGCATGAACGTCGAAGAGACCACGCTTCCCAAGAAGTTCCACGACGCCGTCCTGCACTGGCAGCGTCACAACTTCCCCGACTACGACCTGCTGCCCCAGTACTGGGAGAAGTACTTTCCCAACGAGCCGGAGTTCTGCCTCTGCGCCAAGATGGAGCTGGGAATGACCGACACCATCGAGGTCGGGGACAAGAAGGGCGAGCGGCGCATGCAGGCGCCGTCCGAGATGGGGGAGGATGCCGCGGCGCACCTCCTCGCCATCATCCGCGCCCAGGCCTCGACCGAGTTCGGCTCGATCCAGCAGCACGAGGCGACCCTGGCGCGCGCCCAGGACGATGAAGACCGCTTCTGGGTGCTCCGCGTCATGGCCGAAGAGCTGCGCCACGGCTACCAGCTGTTCCACATGCTGACGTCGCAGGACTGGTCCTCGGTGTCGTCCCAGAAAGCCGAGGAGATGGTCGAGGAGATCCTCTCCATGCGCACCGGATCCCACGTCCTCGACGCCTTCAACCTGGATTACGACTCCTTCGTGGACAACGTGGTGTTCGCCGCGGTGATCGACCGCGTCGGCAAGTACCAGCTCTCGATGCAGCGCGTCTGCGCGTACAAGCCGTTCGCCCAGTCGATGCCGCCGATGCTCCGCGAGGAGGCGTTCCATCTCGCGGCGGGCGTCATCCCGCTTCGCCGCTGGGTCCAGCGCGCCGCCCAGGGCAACGAGCTCGTGACGATGGCCTCCATCCAGAAGGCGTTCAACAAATGGCTCCCCCGCGGCCTGGAGATGTTCGGGCACGAAAAAGGCGGGGACTCCAACGTCCGTTTCGGGTTCAAGAACATGAAGAACGCCGAGGCGCAGTCGCAGTACTACGACGAGTGCCGGAAGATGATCGCGGACCTGAACCAGCGCTACGTTCGCGCCCGGTCTCCCCAGCTCTCCCCCGAGCAGGCCGAGACCCTGGTCGCCCGCCTGCGGAAGGGCGGCGGCCGCGAAAAGGGCATCGAGAGCCACGATCTCCTCGAACTTCCCGATCCACGATTCTTTCGCAGGAAGGGGGAACCCGCATGGACGATGATCGGGACGCGAGGCGAAGCGTTCGACACCGTGGACGCCTATCTCGCCCACTTGAAGGAGCACCTGCCGGAGCCGTACCTGGCCAGCCGCGACCTGAGCGTGTACGTCGCGACCCTGCGGGACGTGGCGGCCGGCACGGTCGCACCCGAGCAGGCGAGCAGGCGGATGCCCTCCTTGAAGCGGGTCGGAGGGGTCTGTCCGTGCTCGAAATCGGTGCGGTGGATCGTGGAAGAACCGGAGGCCGTGCCCGCGGCCGGGGCGCCGGCCACGCCACGGGCAGCCTCGGGAGCCGCCTGAAACAGGCGGCGGCGCACCCGTTTCCGGGGCGCAGCCTGCAGTTCCTCGTCGGTCTCGCCCTGCTCGGCGGGATCATGGCCGTCCTCCTGCTTCTCTCTCCCTAAGCGTTCGTACCGCGTTTTGTGGTAGGGTTTTGGGACCCGGCACGACGCCGGGTCGGAGCGTTTCACGGACACGAACCGGGGGGTCTTCATGGTTCCGCTGAACGTTCGCGGGAGGGTTTTGTCCGCCCGGCGCCGCGTCCTGTGCGTTCTGGCGGTCGTCCTGGCTTCGTTCGCGGGGTGTTCGCCCGCGGCCAAGCAGGAGAGCGCGACCGAGGTCC
>DATJEJ010000285.1:0-4532 GCA_035496795.1 Candidatus Omnitrophota bacterium | reverse complement strand
GCCGCCATGGCGAGGAAGCCGAGGACGAAGAGCGGGATCGACTGCTTCACGCGGAGCCAGACCCCCCCGCGCGCCGGAGGCGAGGTCGAGCCGGCACCGCTTCCCTCGACGTCGTGCCGGGCGCCGCCGTGCAGCACGCCCATCAGCACGATGACTCCGCCCATGAGCGCGTTCCGCGTCAGCTTGACCGCCGTCGCGATCCTCCCCGCTCCGTCGCTGTAGGCGAAGCCGGTCGCGACCACCTGCGAGGTGTCGTTCACAGCGGAGCCGGCCCAGGTTCCGAACGCGGGATCGCGCAGGTGCAGCGCGTGGCCGATCAGCGGATAGAGGAACACCGCCAGCGTCCCGAAGAGGGTATTCGTCGCGATCGCGAAGGAGACCTCGTCGTCGTGAGCGCCGATCACCGGCGCCGTCGCGACGATCGCCGAGTTGCCGCAGACGGCGGTTCCGACGCCGATCAGGGTGGCCAGCCGCGGCGGCACGCGCGCCGCCCGTCCCAGCGCATGGGCCGCGATCAGGGCGATCGTCATGAGGACGATGACCATGATCACGGCCCGGCCACCGATCGAGGCCACCTGCTGCACCGAGAAGGACGCGCCCAGGAGCACGATGGCGATCCGGAGCACCGTGTGGAAGGAGCAGCGGACCCCCGGCGCGAAGAGCGGCGGGAGTCCGACGGTGTTGCCGATCAGGAGCCCGAGGAGCACGGCGAGGACCACCTCGCCGACGGCCGCGGCCATGCCGTGGGGGAGCGCCTGGTGGAGCAGGCGCGCGAGGAGCGCGACGAGGAGACTGAGGGCGAGCCCCGGCAGGATGTCCGTCCAGCTCGTGCGCGTGGCTCCGGCGTGCTTCGGCATGGGGCGCATCTTGACCGGTCCCGACCGGCGCGACAAGCGTTCTGGCCAGGAGCCTTGACGCGGCCCACGCCCGTTCGCCACACTGACCCCATGGCCTCCATCCCCGAGATCACCCCCGAAGAGCTGGTGCAGCGGCTGGAGTCGGGAGCCGCGCTGCGCGTCCTGGACGTCCGCACGCCCGAAGCGGTGGCGGCGGGACGGATCGACCTGCTCCCTTCCGAACGCTTCGTGAACGTCCGCGGCTCCGAGCTGCTCGCCCTGCGCGGAGCGGTGAAGGAGAAGCTCCCGCCCGACGGTCCGATCGCCGTGGTCTGCGGGCATGGGAACAGCAGCAAGCAGGTCGCCCTGTTCCTGAATCACCTGGGCTACGACGCGATGTCGATGCGCGGGGGCATGGCCGCGTGGGACCTCGCGGTGATGCCGCGAACGCTGGCGCCGCCGGCCGGGTTCGATCACTTCGTGCAGTTCGACCGCGTGGCCAAGGGCGCGACGGGATACCTGCTCGCCTCGAACGGCGAGGCGCTGCTGGTCGATCCCCCGCGGAAGGCGCAGCCCTACCTGGACCACGCGCGCGAGCTGGGATGCCGCGTGGTCGCGGTCGCCGACACGCACGCGCACGCCGACTACATCAGCGGCGGCCCCGCGCTCGCCCGCTCGCTCCAGATTCCCTACTACCTGCATCCCCGCGATGCCGTGTATCCGTTCGACGGAAGGCCGGCCGCCATTCCCTTCGCGCCGATCGAAGAGGGCTCGACGATCCGGGTCGGCGGCTCCGAGACCGGCGTCCGCCACACGCCGGGTCACACCGAGGGGAGCGTCACCTTCATGGCCGGGGACGCCGCCCTCACGGGCGATTTCATCTTCGTGAATTCGGTGGGCCGCCCCGACCTGGGCGGAAAGTCCGACGCGTGGACGCCGGTGTTGTGGGACAGCCTGGAACGCGCGCGCCGCGAGTGGGACCCCGCGACCCGCATCTTCCCGGCGCACTACGCATCGCCGAGCGAGCGCGAGCCGGACCAGAGCGTGGGCCGGCCGTTCGGGCGCGTTCTCGAGAGCAATCCCCCGCTCGGGATCAGGGATCGCGACGCGTTCCTCTCCTGGGTCGGGTCCAAGGTCGGCAAGGCGCCCGAGGCGTACAAGAAGATCAAGGCCGTGAACCTGGGCCTCCTGGAAGTGTGGGACATGGAGGCGCAGGAGCTCGAGGGCGGCCGGAACGAGTGCGCCCTCGGTTGACGTTTCTGCTATAGTTTCCGTCGTCGCAGCACCACCGCAACCCAGTCTTCTCCAACGATGGAGGGCATGACCATGACGAACCTAGCCATTGCGGCCCTCGGAGCCGTGTCCGGCCGCTAGGCCGCCGTTTCGGGCCGCCTCGCCGGCCTGACCGCTCCACCGGCTCCTTCGCCCCAATCTCGCTGACCGATCGCGCGCGCCTTCGTGCGTCCGCGGGGCATTCCCATTTCGTGTGGAGGAAGACCGTCGTGAACCGACTGGAATCTCTAGGCTGGAATCCGTTCTTCGAGCAGCAGGTGCAATCCAATACCGATCCCGAGTGGCGCCCCGCCCGCGTCTTCGAGGAGCAGCGCGGGAGCTGGGCGCTGTGGTGGGAAGGAGGAGCGTGCCGCGCGACCGTGGCGGGACGCTTGCGCCATGAATCCGAGGGGGAGCCGGCCGCGCTCCCCTGCGTCGGCGACTGGGTGCTGGCGCGGTTCCCGGGCTATGCCTCCCGGAACGGCGGCGCGGCGGCAGGGAACGGCGGCATCGCGGCCGACGGGGCCGTGATCCATCGCGTGCTCGCGCGGAAGACCCGCTTCTCCCGGCAGGATCCGGGCAAGGGCGCGGGCGAGCAGGTCGTCGCGGCCAACGTGGACACCGTGTTCCTGGTGCAGTCGCTGAATCGCGATTTCAACGTGCGGCGGCTGGAGCGCTATCTCGCGCTCCTGTGGGAGAGCGGCGCCGAGCCGGTCGTCGTCCTGAGCAAGGCCGATCTCCGTCCGGACGCGGCGCACGAGCGGGCCGCGGTGGAGCGCGCCGCATCGGGTGCTGCCGTCCACGCGGTGAGCGCCTTCACGCCGAACGGACTCGATCCCTTGCTTCCCTATCTCGCGCCGGGCCGCACGGCGGCGCTCGTCGGATCCTCCGGCGTCGGAAAGTCAACGATCGTGAACGGACTGGCCGGCCAGGAGGTGATGCGCACCCGGGAGATCCGCGACGAGGACGATCGCGGCCGCCACACCACGACGTCGCGAAGGATCGTCCAGCTGCCTGCGGGAGGGCTGTTGCTCGACACGCCGGGGATGCGGACGGTGCTCCTATGGGAAGGGGAGGAGGGGCTGTCGCAGACGTTCGAGGACGTGGAGTCGGTGGCGGCGGGATGCCGGTTTCGCGACTGCACCCACCAGGCGGAGCCGGGATGCGCCGTGCGCGCGGCGTTGGAAGACGGATCGCTCGATTCGGGGCGCTTCGCGAGCTACGGCAAGCTGCAGCGCGAGGTGCGCTACCAGGCGGGGAAGGTCGACAAGCGGATCCGGCTGGCCGAGCAGCGGCGGTGGAAGAAGATCCACCTGGAAGCCCGGCAGCGTCCCGACAAGAGGTCGCTATGAGCTGGGTCGATCGCCTTGCGCCGGCGCGATTCTATGCGCGCCCTAACGGCCCGCGCCGGCCGGGCGCTCGATGCCGTACTGCAGCGTGGGCCGGCCTCGGAGATCCACCTCGCGCTCGAGCCGCTCCCCGAGCCGCTCCGCCAGCGCGATCGACCGGCTGTTCTCGCGATCGATCAGGCTGATGATGCGCGGCCACCGGAGCGTTTCGAAAGCGTAGGCGAACGCGGCGCGGGCCGCTTCGTAGGCGTAGCCTTTTCCCCAGAAGGCGCGCGCCAGGGTCCAGCCGACTTCCTGGCCCGGCCAGCCCTCCGGGTAGTAAAGGCCGACGCGCCCCGCGAGGATGCCGGTGGCGCGCTCCTCCACCGCCCAGATGCCGTAGCCGCGCAGAATCCAATGCCCCGCCATCGCGGCCATGCTCCGCCAGGCTTCCTCGCGCGAGAGCGGCTTCCCTTCGCCGATGTAGCGCATGACGTCAGGATCGGCGTGCATCGCGGCATACGCGTCGAAGTCATTCTGGCGGAACTGCCGGAGGATCAGCCGATCCGTGTGAAGGACGACTTCGTGAGGACTCATTGTCTCGGCCCGACTTCGTGAGGACTCATGATCTCGGCCCGATTTCGTGTAAGAACATGACCCACCACGCCCTAGGTAGATTAACATAAATGTTACCTGCGCCAGCGCAAGTGATTATGTCAACTTGGAACGTCGTCCAAGCGGCCCCGCATACGCGCGAGGGCCGAGTGACGCTTCGCTTGGATCAGGTCTTGGGGGCGAGGATCTGCCGGATGGCGCCCTCCACGGCCGAGATGTCGACCGTGTGGTCCGGCTGCTTGAAGAGGACGGCGCCGTCCTTGGAGCGGATCACCAGGCCGTGCGTCGCGAATCCCAGACCGCGGATCTCGTCCGCGCGCTCCGGGTCGGTGGCTTCGATGGTGCGGGCGCTCACCTTCCCCGGGAACTCCTGCTCGAGCCCGCTCACGGCGGGTCTCAACCTCGCGCAGACCATTCAGCCGGGGAGGTAGTAATACGTGACGTTGACCGCCTCGGCGTGCTGCAGGGGTGCGGCGGGAGC
>DATJEJ010000284.1:0-20106 GCA_035496795.1 Candidatus Omnitrophota bacterium | reverse complement strand
GAGGAAACGGCATCATAGCGGGTCCCCATTCCCTTGAAACAATGGGATTTGTACTTGACAGCCCCGAGGCCCGGCCGGAGGATCGAGTGCGGTCGGCGACTTGGCCCCCGCCAGTGCCGTCGGGCTACAACGTGGGGAGGGGAGGAATGCGGGAGATGGAAGTCAACTTTCCCGAATGCCGCAAGTGTTCGACCGGAGTCCTGATCCCACTTTCGGACTACGGACGGGATGGCGCCCCGATCACCTACAAGGCTTGGGTCTGCACCAATCCCACCTGCGGCTTCAACGTCCGCATCGACAACGGTGAGATCAGCCTCGGCCGAACCGTAGGTCCGTCCACCAAGTAAACGCGCTGCTTCCCGGCTTTGCGACGGTCGAGGGCTATGATCCAGGCCATCATCTTCGATCTGGACAACACCCTGACCGACTTCATGAAGATGAAGCGCGCCGCGATCGACGCGGCCGTGGACGGGATGATCGACGCCGGGCTCAAGCTGACCCACGCCGAGATCTCCGAGAAGATCTACAACGTCTACGACCGCGAAGGGATCGAGTACCAGCAGGTCTTCGATCTCTTCCTCAAGGAAGAGCTGGACCGGATCGACTACAAGATCCTCACCAGCGCCATCGTGGCCTACCGGCGCGCCCGCGATTCCTACCTCGTCCTCTACCCGCACGTGAACCTGACGCTGATGGAATTGGCGAGGCGCGGCCTCCGGCTCGCCGTGGTCTCCGACGCGCCACGCTTCCAGGCCTGGCTGCGCCTGGCCCATCTCCAGCTCCAGCACGTCTTCGAACCGGTGGTCGCGTTCGAGGACACCGGCGAGCGGAAGCCATCGCCCAAGCCGTTCCAGCGCGCGCTCGAGATCCTCGGCATCGGACCCGACGAGGCGATCATGATCGGCGATTGGCCCGAGCGCGACGTGGTCGGAGCCAAGAAGGCGGGGATCCGCACGGCCTTCGCCCGTTACGGGGACACCTTCAATACCCGCGAATCGGGGGCCGACTACGACCTGAACGACATCCACGAGCTGGTGGAGATCGTGGACCGCCTGAACGGAGCCGACTAGCCGCCGCATGGTGAGCGTCGGGGTGGACATCGTGGAGGTGGAGCGGATCCGCCGGGCCATCGGCCGGTGGGGTCCGCAGTTCCTGGAAAAGGTCTTCACCCCGGCCGAGATCGCCTACTGCCGCGGGAAGGCGCGCGAAGCCGAGTCGTTCGCCGTGCGCTTCGCCGCGAAAGAGGCCTTCGCCAAGGCGCTCAAGGTGGGGAAGGCCTCGGTCTGGCAGGAGGTGGAGGTGGTCCGGAGCGAATCGCCGCGCCCGGCGCTGGCCCTGACCGGCTCCGCGCTCGCGCTCGCCGGCTCCCGCCGCGTCGACGTCTCCCTCTCGCACATCCCGACCTACGCCGTGGCCGTCGTCCTGGTGGAGGACTGATGCGCCTCCCGCCGCTGGAATCGCGCGCCGTCACGGCCGAGCAGATGGCGGCCCTGGACCGCGCCACCATTCAGGGGCGCGGGATCCCCTCGCTGGCGCTGATGGAGCGAGCGGGCCGGGAGGCGGCGAAGCGGATCGCGGCGTGGTGGCGGAGCGAGGGGGGAGCCCTCTACGGGACCGCCTCGGGAGCCCCCGGCGGGACGCACGCCGCAGGCGCCTCGGCACGCGGCAAGACCGGAGCGCGGAAGACCGCGGCGCGGCGGGCGCCGGCGGGCGGCAGCGTCCTGATCCTCTGCGGGCGCGGCAACAACGGCGGCGACGGCTTCGTCGCGGCCCGATATCTCAAGGGGCTGGGCTTCACCGTGCGCGCGGCGGTCGCGGCCGAAGAGGGCTCCCTCTCGCCCGACGCGCGCACCAACTGCGACGCCTGCGCCCGAGCGCGCATCCCGATCACGTTCCTCCCGGATCCCCGCGCGTGGGGCCCCGGGAGCGAAGTGGCGCACGCCGCCCGCAGCACGGCGTTCCTCGTGGATGCCCTTCTCGGCACCGGCTCGACCGGCGCCCCGCGAGGGGCGATCGGGGCCGCCATCGAGATGGCCGACGCCTCGGGGCGACCGATCGCCTCGATCGACCTCCCTTCGGGGGTGGACGGGTCCACGGGATACGCCGAGGAGCCCGCCATCCGGGCCGCGCTCACCGTCACGCTGGCGGTCGTGAAGACGGGGCTCCTGCTGGAGCCTGGTCGGACCCACGCGGGCCGGATCGAGGCCGTGGACATCGGGATCCCGCCCGACCTCGTCGCCGAGCAGCCCGCCTCGCTCCTCCTGGCCGACGCCGCCTGGGCGCGGTCACTCCTGCCGCGCCGCGCCGCGGACGCCCACAAGGGCACCATGGGGCGCGTGCTCGTCGTCGGCGGAAGCGGCGGGATGATGGGCGCGGTGGCGATGGCCTCCGAATCGGTGCTTCGCGCCGGCGCGGGCTATGCCGTCGCGGCCGTGCCGCGCTCCTGCGTGGATGCTCTGGAGTCGCGGATCCCCGCCGTGGTGAAGCGCGGGATGCCGGAGACGCCGGCTCGCGCTCTCGCGCTCGATGCGCTGGACCTCATCCTGAACGAGGCGCTCCACGCCGACGTGATGCTGATCGGACCCGGCGCCTCGCGCGATCCGGAGACGGCCGATCTGGTGCGTGCCCTGGTGGAGCGGGTCGAATGCCCCATCCTGCTCGACGCCGACGGCCTGAACGCGTTCGAGGGACGGCCGCTCCGGCGCCTGCACGCGCCGCTCCTGGTTTCGCCCCACTATGGCGAGGCGGCCCGACTCACCGGGCGGCTCATCGCCGAGGTGGCCCGCGACCCCATGGGATGGGCGCGCCGCTTCTCCGCGCAGAGCAACGCCGTCGTGTGCCTGAAATCCACGCCCATGCTGACGGCGGCCCCCGCCGAGCCGCTGATCCTGAACGCGAGCGGCAACCCCGGCATGGCCACGGCCGGCGCGGGGGACGCGCTCTCGGGCGTCATCTCGGGGCTCCTGGCGCAGGGGATGGATCCGCCCGAGGCGGCCGCGGTGGGATGCTTCGTCCACGGACTGGCGGGCGACGTGGCGGCGCGGCGAAAGGGCATGCGCGGGATGATCGCCACCGACATCGTCGAGGCGATCCCGGCGGCGCTCGTCGCGCTGGAGATCGGCGCGATCGAGGAGCCGGAGGCACGATGAACCCCAAGGGTCCCGGACGCGAGGATCCCGACGGCCGCCGGCGCGGCGCCGGACCGAACGCCGAGCGCTCCGCCGCCGCACGGAACCGCGCCGTTCGGATCGCGCTGGCCCACGACCTGGTGCGGGCCGGGCGCATTCTGGATCGGCGGGGGATGCTCGCCGCCAGCGAAGGCAACTTGAGCGCGCGGATGACCGCGGATCGCGTGCTGATCACGCGGCGCGGAAAGCGCAAGGGGGACCTGACCCCGCGCGACTTCGTAGAGCTCACGCTGATGGAGCCGCGCGATTCGGCGGCCCGCGGCGTCGCCTCGACCGAGCACCGCGTCCATCTCGTCGCCTACGCCGTGCGGCGCGACGTGGAGGCGATCGTGCACGCGCACCCCGTGGCGCTCACCGCCTTCGCGCTGCGCGGGCACGCTCCCGACTTCTCGCGCATCGATGAAGCGCGCGCCTACCTGGGGCACGTCGGATTCGTGCGCTATCACGCCTCGGGGAGCGAAGACCTGGCCGAGGCGATCGGGCTCGCGCTGGATCCGCCGGGCGTCGTCGCGCCGACGGTGCTGGTGCTGCAGAACCACGGGGCGATCTCGGTGGGCGCGAACGTGGAGGAGGCGGTGTCGCGGCTGGAGATCGCGGAGCATCTCGCGGCCGCGATGCTCCTGGCCGAGCGGCGCTGACCCGGCCGCGCGCGGCGCATGCCGGCGCCGACCGGGACGCTACTCCCCGATGATCTTGATCAGCACCCGCTTGGCCCGCCGTCCGTCGAATTCGCCGTAGAAGATCTGCTCCCACGGCCCGAAGTCGAGCTTCCCCTTCGTCACCGCCACGACCACCTCCCGCCCCATCACCTGGCGCTTCAGGTGGGCGTCGGCGTTGTCCTCGCCGGTTCGGTTGTGGCGGTAGCGCGCCGGGCTCGCGTCGAAGGGGGCGAGCTCTTCCAGCCAGCGCTTGTAGTCGGCGTGCAGGCCCGACTCGTCGTCGTTGATGAACACGCTCGCGGTGATGTGCATCGCGTTCACCAGGCAGAGCCCCTCGGCGATGCCGCTCTCCCGCAGCGCCTCCTCCACCTCGGGCGTGATGTTCACGAACTCCATGCGGGCCGGGATCTCGAACGTGAGGGTCTTCCGGAAATGGCGCATGCGGGCATTCTAACTCAGCGCGCGACCGCGGCCGGAGCCGCGCACGAGCCGGCCGCGGCTCAGTCCAGCGGCAGGTACAGGCTGAAGACGGAGCCCTGACCCGGCTTGCTGGCCGCCGTCAGCGCTCCGTCCATCCGCTCGGCCAGCTGTCGCGCCACGGCGAGCCCGAGCCCCATGCCGCCGACCTTGCGCGTCGCGGAGCCGTCCACCTGGCTGAACGATTCGAAGAGAACGCTCATGTGGTCCGTGGCGATCCCCGGCCCGTCGTCGGCGACGTCGACGCGGATCCAGCGCCGCCCCTCGCGCTCGGCGGTCGCGACCGCCAGGTCGATGCGCGATCCCTCCGGGGTGAACTTGACCGCGTTGTCCACGAGGGCGTCGACGACCTGCAGCATGCGGTGGCGGTCGAACCGTGCCTGCGGCAGGTCGGGCGTCGCTCGGAAAGCCAGCTCCCGGAGGCCCTGGGTCACCCCGGGGAGCCGCTCCTCGTAGTAGCTCCGGAGCGGCGCGGCGACGTCGCCCGTCTCGAACTGGAACGGCACCACGTTCCGTCGCAGGTCGGACAGGTCGAGGAGCTTCTCCAGGCTTCCTTTCAGGCTTTGGGCCTCCCCGAGCGCGGCCGTCAGGAACTCGGCCAGCTGAGGGTCGGGAGCGTCGTGCTCGAGCACGATCTGAAGGGAGGCGATCACCACGGTGAGCGGCGTGCGCAGCTCGTGGTTCACGTTGCTCAGGAATTCGGACTTCAGCCGGTCCAGCTCCATCAAGTTGTCGTTCGCCAGCCGAAGCCGGCGGTTGTTCTCGAGGAGCCGGTTGTAGAGCCGGGTGTTGTGGAGCGCGACGCCCACCATGCCGAGGGAGGTTTGAAGTCCCTGGAGCTCCACGGAGCCGTAGGTTCCGGGACCCACGCGCGGGCCCAGCGCGATGAATCCCAGGACCTCGCCGCGCGCCAGGATGGGAGCGAAGAGCGTGATCGATTCCCGCCGCGCGAGGAGCGAGGCGGCGCGCGCCGGCTCCTCGATCATCTCCGCCGCGAGGACGATGCGCGGCTCCTTGTGGAAGCGCTCGAGGAGCCAGGCCGAGCACGCGGTGCCCAGCGCGGACGCCGTGCGGCGATCGATCCCATGGCTCCGGAGCAGCACCGGGACGGCGCGGCCGTGCTCGGACATCAGCCAGAGCGCCGCCCGCGAAGTTCCGAGCTGTCCCATGAGATTGAAGAGCACCACGTCGGCCACGCCGTACAGGTCGAGCGAGATCGTCAGCTCCTGGCTCAGCTCGGAGAGCGCGAGCAGCTCGTGCTCCCGCCGGGCCACCAGCCGGAGCGCGTGGGTCGCCTCGTCCGAGGGCCCCGGCCCGGACGGGACGGTCGACGCCTCGACGGGTCGCGGGATGACGGGATCAGACTCCGAGGGCATGCAGAGCCTCTTCCTCGGACGCGTCGATCGACAGGAACGGCTGGAGGTTCAGAAGCTGGATCACCGACGTCACCGCCGGGGAGGGAGACGCGATCCGCAGCCGGAAATCGGTCTGCCGGAACTCCTCGGCCAGGCTGAGCAGGGACCCCAGCCCGCTCGAAGCCATGAACGCGACCCCCGAGAGATCGAGGACGAGGTTCCGCCCGCGCATCCGCACCCGGGATCCGACCTCCAGGAGATGGGGCGCGCTCCGGGCGTCCAGGCGCCCGCGCACCCGCAGCAGCACCGCGCTTCCGCGGGTCTCTTCCTGAATCCCAAAGCTATCCGGCATGCGAAGCCTCCTCCGGAGACGGTGAGCCGCCAAAGCACATCCAGGTGACGTTCCCCACGGCCGTGGACGGGCAGTAGACGATGCGGCGCATGGTGCGATGGATGATCTCGAGCCCCAGGCCGCGCCCGCGCCGCCGGACGCGGGGATCGTCGAAATCCTGGCCCTTCCATTCGTTGGCGCTGAAGGGGACGCCCTCGTCGCGGACCAGGAACCAGCCCTGACGCAGGCGCTCGACGGCCGTCCCGGCCGCCGTCGGCGCACTGCGCGCGCCCCCCGCCGGTCCCGCGGCGGGAACCCACCAGACCTCGTACTCCCGCCCGGGATCGCGCGCGTACCCGTGCTCGGCCACGTTGGAACAGACCTCGTAGAGGGTGGTCGTCAGGAGATCGCGTTCGCGCGCGGGCAGGGCGTCCAGGACCGGGGTGCCCTCGAGCCAGCCGCGGATGGTGTCGAGCACGTCCGAGGCGCCGCTCAGGACCAGGCGCGATCCGCGGCGCCGCGCCTCGTCGTAGCGAGCGATCGCGGCGGCGGCGTCGCCGGGATCGGGCTCCTGGTTCGAGTGGGGACCGGCGCCGTTTCCGACCGGCTCGGTCTCGCGGGGCGCCGGGACGTGGGCCGGATCCCGATGGAGGACCAGGATCGTCTCGTCGTCCAGACGCGCGCCGCCTCCCGTCCAGCCCGTGAGCCGCTCGAAGAAGCCGTCGATCACCGCGCGCGGACCGCGGGGCGCCGCGTCGCGCAGCGTCGCGATCATGCGCTCGTGACCGAACTGCTCCTGGCCCGAGGCCTCGAAGGCTTCGCTGATGCCGTCGGTGAATTGGAGGACGGCGTCGCCCGGCTCGAGCGTGATCGTCAGGTCCTCGAGCGTGCCTCGGATCGCGCCGCCGCGGATGGCTCCGAGCGGGATGCCCCTCGAGCGGAGTGTCTCCACGGAGCGGCTCGCGTGCCGGTAGACCAGCGTCGGATTGTGTCCGGCGGAGGCGTAGACGAGCCTTCCCGTGCGGACGTCCAGGATGCCGTAGAACATCGTGACGAAGCTTCCGCGGCGGAGGGTCTCGCCGAGGCGCTCGTCGAGCGAAACGAGGAGCGCCGCCGGGGAGGACGCCGTCGCGCGGTCGGCCCGGAGGAGCGCGTAGAGCATCGTCATGATCAGGCAGCCGGCGACCCCCTTGCCCGAGACGTCCGCCACCGCGAGCCCGATCCTTCCGTCGGGAAGCGGGAAGTAGTCGTAGTAGTCGCCCCCCACCTCGGCCGCCGCGCGCTGGGAGCCCTCGATCACGAACGGGCCCTCCACGATCCGCTCCGAGGGGAGGATCGAGTCCTGGATCTCACGGGCCAGCTCCATCTCCCGGACGAGGCGCTCCCGCTCGACCATCTCCACCTGGGCCTTCTTCAGGCCGGCCGCCATGTCGTTGATCGCATTGGCCAGGAGTCCCAGCTCGGTCCCGTCGCTCACGCGGACGGGCGTCTCGAGATCGCCCCCCGCGATGCGTCCGATTCCCTCGCGAAGGGTCGCGACCGGCCGGAGGACGTGCGAGAGGACCAGGAACGAGACGGCGATTCCGATGAGGAGGGAGATCGCCAGGATCAGCGACTGCTGCCGGCGAGCCCGCTCGATCACCGCGTCCACGTAGCTCGTGCGCATGGCGACGACGACGTGCCCCAGCCGTTTCCCGGAGGGATGGGTGATCGGCACCGAGGCGACCAGCTCGCGGTCGTTTCGCCGAAGCGTTTCCCCCGCCGATCGCGGCGGGCCGTCCAGCAGGTCGCGCAGGCCCCTGGGCTCTTCGAACGGCGTGCCGAGGCGGTGTGGATCGGCGTGGCCCTGGATGATCCCGGACCGGTCGACCACCACGGCGTAGGAGAGCTCGGGCTGCCGGGCGAGCTTCTCCTTGATCAGCGGGTGCAGCGTCAGCTCGGGGAAGTCGCTCAAGAGCACCCCGGAGCTGGTCAGCGCGAGATTGCGCGCCTCGAGGAGGAGACGGCTGGTCAGTTCGGCGGTCAGGGCCCGGCGCGCGTTCCGCTCGGCCACCGTGCCGACGCTCAGCACGACCGCCGTGGTGAGGCCGACCGCCACGAACGTGACGATCCAGCGGATACCGATGATCCGATCGCCGCGCCCGATCATGGCGCATCCCCCGCCATCTCGCGCGAGCGCTCCAGCTGCTGCTGGGCGCGCGTGAGGTAGCCGCGCGCGCGCGGGTCGCTGGGATCGACCGCGAGCGCGCGCTCCCAGTGCGCGATCGCTTCGTCGAGGCGCCCGGCCGCGTAGGCGTCGAGCCCCTGGATCAGGTACTCGCGCTCCAGGTATTCGGCCACGCGCTGGTACTTGGGGTCCGCCGACCAGACGAGCTCGAAGTAGCGGAGCGCATCGGCCGAGCGCTTCTGGGCCAGGGCGGAGAGGGCCCTGCGGTAGAACTCGCGAAGCTCGCCCGGGCTAAGGGTGGACGCCGCGGGCGCCGGCGGCGGGGCCTGCCGGGCCGGCTCCGGCGTGCGCACGGTGGCGGCGGACCGGGCCCGCTCCAACGCCGCGGAGAGCGAAGCGAGTCCGTCGGCGTCGGGATCGAGACCGCGCGCCTCCTGGAGCTGGGTGGCCGCCGCGTCGAAATGGCGGTCGGCGAGGCTCCGGCGCGCGTCGCGCAGGATTCCCTGCGCGCGGCGCGAGAGAGCCGTCTGGGTGCGGCGCAGCATCGCCCGGGCGTCGTCGTCGTTGGGCGTCTCGCGCAGGATGGCCGTGAAGCCGTCGCGCGCGGCCACGAGGTTGTCCGAGGCGAACGCGTCCATCGCCTGGGCGAACGACTTCCGGATCTCGGCCGAGCGGGCGGCGCGCCGGTCGCTCTCGGCGCGGCAGCGCCCCTGCGCCACGCGGGCATCGGGATCCTGCGGCCGCTTCTCGAGAATGCGCCCGTAGGCCACCGCGGCCTCGGCCAGGTTTCCTTCCTGTTCGAACTTGGCGCCCTGCTCCCGGAGACAGCGGATCTCGAGATCGGCGGCTTCGGGATCGTCGGGGTCCAGCGTGCCGATCGTGGCCAAGGCCTCGAGCGCCTCGGCGTACGAGCCCGCCGCGCGCGCTTCCTCGGCCCGCGCCAGGAGTCCCCGGACCTTCTCCCGCTGGACGCGCTGGAAGGTCTCGGCCAGGCGCGCCTGCAGCTTCTCGTCCTCGGCCCGGAGTGCCGCGTCCCGGCGTTCGGCCGTCGTGGGACCGAACGCGTAGGAGAGTCCCACGCGGTGGATCGGATCGTAGCCCCGATCCTCGAACGCGTAGTCGAGCGCGACCCCCCGGGCGCGGAAGCCCGCGCCAGCCGTGAGCGCGCCGCCGTTCATCCCCGCGCGGACGGAGAGGTAGGGACGCGGCGCGAACTCGGCGCCGGCGTGGAGACGCGGCCGGATGCCGCCCCCCGTCTCGATATCCAGCGTGGCGAGGCCGAAGGCCGTGCGATAGGCGAACCCCATGCGCCTGGTGCTCGGGTCGCCCACCGATTCCTCGTCGAGACGGATGCGGGGCTCGACCAGGTTCCGGATGCCGAGCCCCCAGGTGACCTGGGACGCCCATCGAACGGGCATGCGCAGCGCGAGGAGCGGGTAGAGCGTGACGCCCAGGTCGGCGCCCAGCCCGCTGCCGCTCTGGCCGGCGACCGACTGGCGCTGCATCTTCACCGCGCCCCCGACGCCCACGAGCGTGCCGAAGGTGCGGCCGTAGGCGACCGACACCTCGGTCTCCGAGCTGGAGAAATCCTCGCCTGTCGACACGTTCCGCTCGTCGCGGCCGTCGATCCCGTCGGTGCCGAAGCGCCGGAAGGCGATGCTTCCCGTGCCCAGCCGCCAGCTCGGGAAGGCGAACGTGGCGAAGTCCTCCCGGAACCCGAGGTCGTAGGAGACGGTGCTCGCGCTGGCCTCGCCCCGGGCGACCCATCCAAGCCCGCCCGGATTCCACGCGCCGATCGTGACGTCGCCGGGCACGGCGACGAACGCGCCGCCCAGCGCGATGCCGCGGGTTCCGGCCGGCGCCGCGAAGGGGGACCGCGTGCCCGCGTCGCTCCCGCCGGCGCGGGCATGTCCCGGGATGACCGCGAGGGCCGCGACGACCAAGATGGCTGCGATCGCGCGCGCGCTCATCGCACCACCGCCACTTTGCGCCGCGCCCGCTCGGTCGAGCCGTCGGCGTACTTCACGATCAGCTCGGCCACGTACACCCCGTTTCGAACCACGTCGCCGCGGCCGTTCCGCCCGTTCCAGGCGTCCGCCTGGTGGAGGCCGGCGCCGCGCGGCGCGCGGTCGAGCAGCGTGGCGACCCCCTCGCCGGCGGGCGTCCAGATGCGGAGGGTGACGTCGGCCGAAGAAGCCAGGTAGTAGACGAACGAGGTCGCCTCGCGGCCGGCGGCGAAGGGGTTCGGGAAGTTGCCCCAGCTCGCGGCCAGGCTCGCGGGCGTGAAGGAGCCCGATTCGGTCCACATCGGGAAGGCCGTCCCGGCCTCCGGCGAGACCTGCACCGTGAGGAGCGCGCTGCCCGGCTGCACCACGCCCACGCCCGCCGCGTCGATGCCGATGCGGAAGGAGGCCGCCGACGGCGCGGGCTGCGGCACCAGCCGAAGCTCGACCGAAACGGTCCGGCCCGCGTCCACGTCGAGCGGGGCGGCGGCCGACAGCGTGGCCTCGGTCGAGTCCGCGCTCAGGGAATCGCTCTCCGCCCACGGCGTGCCGTTCACGTAGGCGGCCACGCGGCGCGCCGCGGCGCCGACGGCCAGCGCGCGGAAGGCCGGGTCGCACGCGCGCACCCGCAGCCGGTCGACGCGGATCGATCCGGAGCCGGCCGACGCCGCGTTTCGAAGCGTGAGGACGCCCGTCACGACCTCCCGTCCGTCCACGGCCAGCGCCGCGGGCATGCGATCCACGAGCCTCGCCATGAGGTCGCGCGCGGGTGACGCGATGTGGGTGAGCCCCGAGACCAGCGGGAAGTCGACGCCCGGCTCCGGCGCGGCGATCACGGGCTGACCCGAGTTGGCGTCCGACGCGAGGATTCCCGATCCCGCGATCGCGAGCTCCAGGAAGGACGCCGGCGCCGACGGGCTCAGATCCGCCACGAGGGTGAAGGCGGCGCTGTCCCCCGGCTCCAGGAGCGGCCCGGTCAGAGGCACCGCCACCGGCACGGCCGCGACGGGGAAGCTCGTGACGTTCAAGACCTCCACGCCGTCCTGAAACAGGCGTAGCCGGTCGAGGAAGAGATCGGGAACGCGCGCGGTGCGCGTCTCATCCCTCACCTGCACGAGGAGGCTGTCGGCGCGGACCCGCCCCGTTCCCGGGCTCCCCGGGTGGCGCAACACGACGCGAAGCGCCGCGAGATCGCGCTCGCCCGCGACCGCCGAGGCGGGGAAGAGCGCCGTTCCCCGCGCCGCCACGAACCTCGCCGGAGCCTCGACCAGGACGGCCACGCCCCAGGGCGCTCCCGTGTAGCGGACCGACACCGAGTCGCGGGAATTCGCGTCCTGCGCCTCGAACGAGGAGGGCGGCTGGAGGATCAGTCGGAACGCGCCCACCCGCGCGCTGTCCGGCACATCGCCGTCGAGGAACAGGTCCACCGGCGTGCCCGCCGGAACGGCGAGGGGCGGGCTCAGCACCAGCGTCACGCCCGGCCCAGCCCCCGCCGGCACCGGCTGCGTCGCGAAGGTCTGGAATCCCGCACGCACGACGATGCGGCTCAAGTACGACGCCGCCTGGGCCAGCGGGACGCCGGCGGTATCCGCCACGGTCACGCCGATCCGGTTCACCTGGACGTCCGACGTGATGCCCGCCACGCCCACGTTGCCGAGACGGAAGGTGGCGAGCGGCACGCCGGTGGTGCCGATGGCGACGCGCGACGCGGCTCCGCCCAGGGAGGCGACGCTCAGCTCCGTCGCGTCCGCCGCCAGCCGGGCCAGCCCGGACGCGACCGGGAAGGAGCCGCCCTCGTGCCGCACGGTCACGGGGGCGCCGCTCGTCGCGTCCTCCGCCAAGATCTCGGTGCTGTCGGCGAGGAGGACCCGGAACGCGGGAACCGTCGTCGAGTCGGCGATGTCGACCCGGATGCTGAGGGTCACCGGCTCCTGGGCCGTGATCCGGAGCGGCGAGGCGAGTGTGAGATTCAGCTCGGAGCCCGTCGTCTCGAGGGACGACCGGCTCAGGTAGACGTTCGTTCCCTCGTTGACGCTGACGTGGCTCAAGAGAGCGGCCGGCACGATGCCGGCGCCTGTCTCGTCCTGGAGATGGAGGCGGAACGAGCGCAGTCGGATGTCCGAGGCCCCCGATCCGCCGCCGTTCGTGAGCGTCAGGCTGAAGGGGACGACGCCGGTCTGGCCGCGCGTCACGTTGAACGGCATCGACTGGACGGGGAAGAGCGCCAGCTCGGCCGCCGCGAGATAGACCCGGTGCACGTTCGAGGGCGTCTCGACGGCCCGGCGGATCAGACCGGTTTCCGCGCCCGTTCCCTCGGCGCCGCCCTGGAACCGCACGTCGCCCGCGCTGGTCGAGTGATAGGTCCAGAGGAAGGTGTCCACCGCGGCCGGGGCGAGATCCACCGGCGAGCCGGGAGCGGCGTCGAGAACGGTCCCCGCCGTGCCGCTGGTGCGAAGCGGCCCGGGGAGGATCCCGGTGACCGTCTCGGCCCCGACGTTGCGGACGATCATGCGCACGGTGATCGGCTGGCCCACGGTGCTGGCGGCGGTCGCGGTCTCCAGGGTCGCGAGGAGCGGCGAGGTGCTGATCAGGATCGCCTGCTCGTTCTCGACCCTCGCGTCGAGCGGTCCGTCGTCCCCGGTCTCCATCTGGATCCCGCCGAAGGGGATCGCGAGCCGGACCGTGACCGAGTCCCGCGCGGTGGCGCTGGTGCCCAGCGAAACGAACAGCCGCCGTCCCGCGCCCTCCACGGCTTCGCTGAGGAAGGGGCTCCTCCAGACCTGCGCGCTGGAATCGGGGAGCATGGCGCCGAGATCCACGTCGTCTCCGCCGCCCGCGGAGAAGATCCCATCGCCTCCGTCCCGCCAGAGGCGCAGCTCCTGAAGCCCCGTGGCGGGCGTGGCCGAGCCGAGATTCACCACCGCGACGTTCCGCAGGGTGTCGGTCTCGTACCCGTTCCACGGCACGACGACGTTCAGCGCGAGGACCGGCCCGTCGCCCGGCCCGATCGTGACTCCCGCCGCTCCGATGTTCGTGATCTGCGCGGCCATGAGCCCATCCACCGTGGCGCGCGCGCGGGAGTCGATCGGCCAGGCGGCGGTCGTCGTGGTCGGCTCCTTGAAGCCGACGTCGAGCGGGCCGGCCACCTTGGCCGCCAGGACGTCTCCGTCCCGGGCGCCGCTTCGCGCGACGTCCGCGACGAGGAAGAGGTGCACGGCCGCGCCCGCGGGTATCGGGGCCGAGAGCCCCGTGAACGCCGCGCGCCCGCCCGAGAAGAAGGAGGTGCCGAGCGGCCGGTCCACGGCGGGATCGCCGAGGAGTCCGTCCCCGTCGCCGTCCAGGCGGAGCGTGGCCGACTCGATCTCCCCGTCCCGCGCGGCGGTCCCGCCGGGGCCCAGCGTGGCGTTGGTGAAGGCGACGCTCGTCAGGGTGCGCGGGTCGGCATAGCTGTTCGTGATCACGAAGTGATGCAGGAGCACGCGCCGGTCGCCGGGATGGACCACCGTCGATTCCACGTCGGCCGCCGTGAGCGTGACCCGGTCCACGGTGCTGACCGCGCGCTCGACGAGGCTCCGGACGGCGCGGTCGCGCGGGCCGCTGTTGCCGCTCTGCACGCCGATCCCCGCGTCGAGGCCGAAGGGAATGCCGAGCTGCACGGTGCGCCCCTGGCGCGCGAGGTCGGACAGATCCACCGTGACGAAGAGGCAAAGACCTCCGAGCGGGATCGTCTCCGCGAGTCCCGTGCGCTGCCAGCGGTCTCCGGTGTTGACGAGGTCTCCGAGCAGCCGGTCGCGCGAGGCATCGAAGGTGCTGTCGCCGTCGTCGACCCACGCGCGCAGCCGGGTGATGTCGTTCGCGGCCTCCGCCGTGCCGAAGTTCACGACCGCGAGCTTCTGGAGAAGATCGGGCCGGTACCCGTTCGGCGGAACGATGAACTCCAGCGTCGGATTGTTCGACGAGCCGGCGAGCAGGTTTCCGCCGGCGCCCGGCATCAGGCGGATCTGGTCGGCGGCCATGCCGTCCACGGCGAAGACGCCGGGGGGCCGGAGCGGCCAGCCCGTGCGGAAGAAGGGAACGCGCACGAAGGTCACGGAGGTCGAGTCGTCGAGGGAGACGTCGAGCGAATCGCCGTCGCGCGCGTCGAGCGGGATGGAGCTCGTCACGAGGAGGCGGGCCGTGCTTCCGGGCGCGAGCGTCATCGCGAGAGGAGCGAAGGTGACCGACCCGCTCAGGGCCGAGGTCGCGACCAGGAGCGTGTCGGCGCCGCTCTCCAGGGCGCCGTCGCCGTCGTCCTTGTAGAGCGCCGTCTCGCCGAGCTCGTCGTCGAGCTGGTCCTGGTCGCCGAGGCCGACCGAGCGGTTGGTGAGGCGCAGGGAGCGCACCGTGCGGGTGTCGGGGTAATGATTGGTCACGGTGAGATTGGCGAGCACGACGTTGCGCGCGCCCGGCAGAACGCTCGACGGAACCTGCGCCGCCGTCACCGAGATTCCTCCCGACGTGATCAACGCCACGACGGGCGCATCCGCCGCGGGGTCCTGCACCTCGATGTCGGACACGATCTCGATCGCGCTGGCCGAGGCGTCGATCGAGACCGTCCCGGTGGACGCGGCGGTGAGCACGCGGGCCAGCGCGGTCACGACGACCGTTCCCCGCGGGCCGATCCCGGCGGGGCTTCCGGAGGCCAGGGCCACGTCGAAGTCGCCGTCCGCGTCCCCCGGGATCAGCCGCGTGAACCGGAGCGCCGGCGGGTCGAGCCGGATCGAATCGGCCCCGAGATTCGTCAGCGTGAGGCGAACCGCGACCGAGTCCTGTCCCTGGTAGAGGGCCGAGGGGGCGGTCAGTCCGGCGATCCGGATGCCGCGGGTCGGCCGCACGGTGACCGGGGCCGTGGCCGAGAGCGCTCCGGCGGTGGCGATCACCAGCCCCGAGCCCACGGCGCTCGCGGTGAAGAGGCCCGTGCCGTCCACCGCGCCGATGCCTCCCTGCGTCGACCAGGCGAACGATCGCGCGACCGGGTGCCCGAACGCGTCGAAGGCGGCCGCGCGAAACGATTGGGTCTCGCCGACGTAGAGCGACGCGGAGTCGGGCGTGACGCCCACCGAGGCGACGGGGCCCGGAACGACGATGACGCGCCAGTCGTTCCCGTCGGCGACTCCGTTGGCGTTGCCCTCGGTGGCCACTTCCGGAGGCCGCGTCGTCGCGTCGTCGTCGTACTGCACCACGAAATTGGAGCCGGTCGAATCGAGGTCCACCGGAGTGCTGACCTGGAAGCGGATCTCGATCAGCCGCGAGAACAGCGAGTAGGCGACGTGGCTCGCGAGCTGCGCCTCCATGACCCCGGACTGGCTGGCGTCGGTATAGGCCACGCCGCTTCCGCCCACCTTCACGCTCGTGATCGAGGGGACGCCGTACCCGTCGGGAATGCTGACGCGGATCCGATCGATGCCGGTGTCGAAGAGGTTGAACGTCGGAAGGACGTAGGCGGTGAATGCCTGTGCGGAGACGCCGACCGCCACGGTGTCGGGGAGGACCTCGCCCACGACCGACTGCGCCGCCTGCCCCGACGTGGTGACCGTTGCGGTCAGCGGAATCGAAGGCTCCGCGGAGCGGACGCCGGCGGCCGCCAGCCGGATCCGGACCGCCCCGCGATAGTCCTGGGGCGGCACGGTGGAGGGGAGATCGATCCAGAGGTAGAGGTTCTCGGGCGTGGGAGCCTCCGCCGTCGCCGCCGGGCGCGCCGTGGCGAGAGCGACGTAGGCGGTATCCAGGCGGCCGCCTCCGGTTCGTCCGGAATTGAGCGCCCAGGAGATCGGCCGGGCCGGGGGTCCTGCGCGCAGCGTGTCGGAAGCGGACGTCGTCCCGACCAGATCCCGGGCCGCGGCCTGCAGGTCGTAGGCGGCGTTCGCGAGGATATGGAGATCGACCTTCCCGTCCGCCGGGTCGCGAAGGGGAAGCAGCGTCGCGCCGGGCGAGCCCGCGTTGAACGATCCCGCGCTGTCGTCCCACGCGGCGGTCAGCCGCACGGCGGCGTTCAGGCCCGTCTTCGAGAGCGCGGCACTGGAGTCGACCGGGGTGGCGCTGATCGCGTTCACGCGGGCGGTCCACTCGCCCGCCGACGAGGCGCGCGCGATCACTCCGGGCCGGAACGCGAAGCGGAGCGTCTGCGCGCTCGTGCTGTTCGTGGTGGTGTCGACCGAGCAGAGCGCCGGCAGGACGCCCCAGCTCGAGGCCGCGGGATCGACGACGGTGAACGGCGCCGGCGCGCCGCGGCGCCAGCGGTAGGCCGCGCGGTAGGCGGGGGCGTTCGCGTCGCTCGCGTGCCCATTGAAGGAGAGCACCAGGTCGGCCCCGGTGATGTCCTTGAAGCCGTTGCCGTCGCCCAGCGTCACGTCCACGAACATCGTGTCCTGCGGCACGATCGTCGTGGTGGATGTGCCGGAGCGGTTCCGCAGGGTGACCGACGTGATCGTGGGCAGCAGCGCCGGCTGGATGTGGAGGGGCGCGTAGGCGTAGCCCGGACCGTTGGTGGCGTTCGCGTACCACGCGATGAGGGCGAAATTGTTGCCCGACTTCCTGGCGCAGAAGTACCCCGTCGCGTCGACGGTGCCGATCGAGGGGTCGGGCTTGCCGGCCGCCGTGTTGTAGGTGGTGAAGCTGTCGGCCTGCACGGGATACTGGTTGCCCGCGCCGTCGGTGGCGATGAGCGTGAACTGAGTGCACAGGCCCACCACGGTGTCGAGCGTGTCCGGCTCGAGCGCGACCGAGACGACCGCCAGGCTCGGATCCAGGAGCCACGTGTCGCCGTTGCCCGCCAGACCGTCCGCGTTCCCCGGCCAGAGGACCTGCGCGTAGCAGCCGGACGTGGCGGTGTCGTCCACGTACACCGGAATCTCGGCCGCCTGGGTCGCGAGCACGTCCACATGGAAGGCGGCCCGGACCGTGCCCACGATCGTGACCCGCGGCAGGCGCAGGGTGATCGACTTGCCGTTGTCGTACCAGACCACCTGATCCAGCGGCACCGGCGTCCCGCCCACGAAGAGGCTGTCCAGCGTGCGGCCGCGCAGCGCGCCCTCGTGGTCGATCGTGATCAGGTCGAAGCCGGTGGCGGCGCCGCTCGGAGTCGAGCCCGAGGCCGCGACGTCGAGCCAGACGGTCCAGGGGAGGTTCGTGATCCCCTTCACCACCCGATACGGCTGGATCTCCGCCGTTCCGCTCCGGATCGCGGGCGGCTCGTCCGTGTACTGGAGGATGAGCTGCGGGGTCTTCGTCGTGTCGGTGGTGAACTCGCTGGTCCGGAACTGCATCTCGAGGTCCTGCCCCGTCTCGGCGGTGAGGAGGAACCCGTTGTTCGCGAGCGTGCCCAGGTTCCACGCGTTCACGATCGGGCCCACCTGCCAGCTCGTGCGGGAGAGGTTCGTCTGGTCGGAGATCACGCGCCGCGAGGTCCACGCCGAGAGCCGCGTTCCGCCCGCCGTCGTCCATGGCGCGCCGGAGAACCGGTTGGTCCAGCTCGCGCCGCTCTCGGTCCAGGACTGGGTGAGCGCGTGGCTGGTGACCGACATCGACCCCGAATTGGCGGCGGATTGGTACAGGCTGAGCCACGCCTGCAGGATCGATTTCCCGGTCATGTCGGGAAGCGGGATCGAGACCACCGCGTTCTTGGTCTTGCCGCCCGTGCTGCGCTTCACGCGCATATCGGGGTCGGAGCCGCGATTCTCGGTCGCGTTCTCCTGCTTCAGATAGGTGTCGGTCGTGATCGCCCGGGACTGGATCGTCGTCGTGTACGTGCCGGCGTGGAGCGGAGGCGGCGCGAGGAGGCCGGCGGCGGCGAGAAGGGCGCAGGCAAGGGCTCGGACGGCGTATCGCGCCCTCCGTGGCGAATCCTGACGATCGGCCGTGCAAATCGCCATGCCACCCCCTGGAACTCGTGTCCTCGACGTACTATCGGCACGAGGAGAGCGGTCCTGGAGGGCCGGATGGAAGGTCGCTTGACGCCCCCGGCGGCCCTCGGCTATGGTTCCGCATGCCGCACGTAGTACCTCCGGCCGCGCACAAGCCCATCGACATCACGGACGATCGCGCGCGCCTCGACGTCACCCGGATTCTCGCGCTGTACGAAGACACGTGGTGGGCCAAGGGCCGCTCGGTGGATGCCGTGCGCCGCGCCCTGGAGCATTCCCACCCGGTGGTGACCGCCTGGGAGGCCGGCCAGCTGGTCGGTTTCGCGCGCGTCATCTCCGACCTGACGTTCCGCGCGACGATCTGGGACGTGATCGTGCGGCCCTCGCATCAACGACGCGGCATCGGTCTCGCGATGATGCGATTCGTGCTCGATCACCCCGATCTGCGATCGGTATCCCACTTTCTCCTGCTCACGGCGGACAAGCACGGCTTCTACGAGCGGCTGGGGTTTAGGCCCGAGCGGGAGATGACGATGATGCTCCGCCGCTAGCGGAGCCAACCGGGCCGCGCGCCCAAGGCCCCCCTGGGGAAAGGAAGGGTACGGAATGGATGGTTTGAAGTCGGCGAAGGACGTGGTGAAGTTCTGCGAAGAGCGCGACGTCGAGATGATCCACCTGTGGTTCGTGGACATCCTCGGTCAGTTGAAGAGCGTCGCGATCACGCGCCGCGAGCTGGCCACCGCCATGGACGAGGGCGTGGGCGTCGACGGCTCCTCGGTCGAGGGCTTCGCGCGCATCTACGAGAGCGATCTCGTCGCGATGCCGGACGCTTCCACGTTCCAACTCCTACCCTGGAAGGTCAACAGCGAGCACGCGGGGCGGATGATCTGCGACATCCTGAACCCGGACGGCTCGCCCTACACCGGCGACACGCGCCACGTGCTCAAGCGCGCCCTCAAGAAGCTCGACAAGGAGGGGTACACCTTCTATCTCGGCCCGGAGCTCGAGTACTTCTATTTCCGGAGCCACAAGGATCGCTCGCTGCTGGATGCGGCCGGCTATTTCGACCAGACGCCCGACGACCTCGGCACCGAGCTCCGCTCGAAGACGGTCGAGGCGCTCCAGGCGATGGAGATCGCGGTCGAGGCGTCGCACCACGAGGTGGCGCACAGCCAGCACGAGATCGACCTCCGCTACACCGACGCGCTCCGGATGGCCGACCAGACGATCACCTACCGCTACGTCGTGAAGGAGATCGCCCGCCAGAACGGCGTCTTCGCCACGTTCATGCCCAAGCCGGTGCACGGCCAGAACGGGAGCGGGTTGCACGTCCACCAGTCCCTCTTCAACGGCGGGAAGAACGTCTTCTTCGACAGCAAGGACAAGCACCACCTCTCCAAGACCGGGCGCTCCTATCTCGCCGGGCTCCTCCAGCACATGCGGGAGATCGCCTCCGTCACCAACCAGTGGGTGAACTCGTACAAACGGCTGGTGCCCGGATTCGAGGCCCCGGTCTACATCGCCTGGGGCCAGCGGAACCGGTCGGCCCTGGTCCGGGTACCCATGTACAAGCCCGGCAAGGAGAAGGCGACCCGGATCGAGCTGCGCTGTCCGGACCCCGCCTGCAACCCCTACCTCGCCTTCTCGGTGATGCTCGCCGCGGGGCTCAAGGGCGTGGACGGAGCGCTCACGCTGCGGCCGCCGATCGAGGAGGACATCTACGAGATGGACGCCGCCGAGCGGAAGAAGAACGGCATCGAGAGTCTGCCGGGCAGCCTGAGCGAGGCGGTCGACCTGACCGAGAAGTCGCGTCTGGTGCGGGATGCGCTGGGCGAGCACGTCTTCGAGAAATTCATCGTGAACAAGCGGATCGAGTGGGACAATTACCGCACGTACGTCACCGACTACGAGCTCAATGAATACTACCCCATCCTGTAAGCGCGTCCGCTCCGCGGACGGAACGCATTCGGCCGCCCGCGCCCTTCGGGGCGCGGCGCGGCTCGTCGTGTCCGGCCTTCTGGCGGC
>DATJEJ010000283.1:0-8727 GCA_035496795.1 Candidatus Omnitrophota bacterium | reverse complement strand
CCCTTCGCAAAGTGGTTGCGGGGAGAGGATTTGAACCTCTGACCTTCGGGTTATGAGCCCGACGAGCTACCAGGCTGCTCCACCCCGCAGAGGGATACTCCCCGAACGCCGCCCTCGTGTAAAGTGCTTTCCTTCCAGCCTCGACCGCGCATCCAAGACGGAAAACCCCCGGGGGTGACGTGGAGTCATCAGAACGCTCAGGCGACCTCGTCGTCGGACGCACCCTTCAGCGCTATCGGATTCTCGAACCGCTCGGCTCGGGCGGGGTCGGCGAGGTCTATCGCGCGCGCGACGAGCGCCTGGGCCGCGAGGTGGCGCTCAAGATCCTGCGCTCCGACGCCGCCGACGGGGCCTCCCGCGACCGTCTGAGGCGCGAGGCCCGCACCCTGTCCCAGCTCAACCACCCCGGCATCAGCACCATCCACGACGTCGAGACCGCCGACGGGGTGGACTTCATCGTGATGGAGCTGGTCACGGGAGAGACGCTCGCCTCCCGTCTGGAGCGCGGGCCGCTCACCGAGGGGATCGCGCGCGTGTACGGCGCCGAGATCGCCGACGCGCTGGGCGCGGCGCACGATCGGGGCGTCATCCATCGGGACCTGAAGCCCGGGAACGTGATGATCGACGAGCGCGGACGGCTGAAGCTCCTCGACTTCGGGCTGGCGCTCTACCGTCCCGCGTCGGTCTCGAGCGCCGACTCGACCGCGGACGCCCTGAGCGGCGCCCTGGTGGGGACGCTTCCGTACATGGCGCCCGAGCAGCTCCTGGGCCGCGCGCTGGACCTGCGCGCCGATCTCTACTCGCTGGGCGTGCTGCACTACGAGATGACGACCGGACGGCGCCCCTTCCAGGCCGAGCCCGCGACCGCGCTCATCAACGAGATCCTGAACGCGCCCGCGCCGCCGCCCTCGGCGTGGGCGCCCCATCTCTCCGAGGAGTGCTCGCGCCTCATCCAGGCGCTGCTGGAAAAGGACCCGGCGCGGCGGCCCGCCGCGGCGACGGACGTGGCCGCGGCGCTGCGCGAATCGGGGCGCGCGTCCGACGGCTCCGAGGGCGCGGCGGGCGTCGCCGCGGCGTCAGCCGCGGGCACGATCGCGTCGGTCGCGGTGCTCCCGCTCGCCAATCTGACGGGGGCGTCCGACCAGGAGTTCTTCGTGGACGGGATGACGGAGGCGCTCATCGCCACGCTCGCCCAGGTGCGCGCGCTGCGCGTCGTCTCGCGCACGTCGGTCATGCGCTACAAGGGGACCGCGGAGCCCCTGCCCGCGATCGCCCGCGCGCTCGAGGTGGACGCGATCGTCGAGGGCGCGGTGGCGCGGTCGGCGGACCGCGTGCGCGTCACGGCCCAGCTCATCGACGCCAAGAGCGACCGGCACCTCTGGGCGCGCAGCTACGAGCGCGACGTCCACGACGTGCTGGCGCTCCAATCGGAGCTGGCGCAGGCGATCGCCGAGGAGATCCAGGTGCACGTGACGCACGAGGAGCGCGCGCGGCTCGTGAATCCGAAGCGCGTGGATCCCGGCGCCTACGAGGAATACCTGCGCGGACGCTTCTACTGGAACCGGCGGAACGAGGCGGCGGCGCGGCGCGCCATCGAATGCTTCGAGCGGTCGATCGCGCGCGACCCGGCGTGGGCGCCGGCCCACTCGGGGATCGCCGACGCGTGGCTCACGCTGGCGAACTACGACTACGTCCCGCCGATGGAGGCGTATCCGCGCGCCGAGGCGGCCGTCGAGCGCGCGCTGGCGCTGGACGACCAGCTGGCCGAGGCGTACGTCTCGCTGGGCGCTCTTCGCACCGACGCGAACTGGGACTGGCCGGGGGCCGAGGCCGCCTTCCGGCGCGCGCTCGCGCTCGATCCGAACAACGCGGCCGCCTACCACTGGTTCGGGGACCTGCTCTCCCTGACCTCGCGCCACGACGAGGCGCTCGCGGCCGCGCGCCGCGCCCGCGAGCTGGACCCGCTCTCGCTCGTGGTCAGCACGTCGCTCGGGATCCACCTCTTCTACGCGCGGCGCTACGACGAGGCCGTGGCGCAGCAGCAGCGCACCCTGGAGCTGGATCCCACGTTCGCGCCGGCGATCCGGAACCTGGGCGGGGCCTACGAGCAGCTGGGCCGCTACGACGACGCCATCGCGGCGTACCATCGCGCGCACGCGCTCCTCCCCTCGGAGCTCTCGGCGACCACGCTCCTCGGGCACGCGCTCGCGATCGCGGGGCGAACGGAGGAGGCGCGGAAGCTGTTGAGCGAGCTGACGGAGGAATCGGGGAGGCGCTACGTGTCGCGGTACCGGCTCGCGGCGATCCACCTGGCCCTGGGGGAGCGGGGGATCGCGCTCGTCTTCCTGGAGCAGGCGCTGCGGGGCCGCGACCGGGCGATGATCTGGCTCAACGTGGCGCCGCGGTTCGATGCCCTGCGCGGCGAGCCGCGCTTCCAGGCGATCGTGAGGACGATGCGGCTGGACCCGGCGGCGGGTCAGCGCCCGGAGTCGGCTCCGTCGTCCTGATAGCGGTAGACGATCTCGTCCTTCTTGACGAGGTGGAAGCGCTCGCGGGCGACCCGCTCCTCGAGGAGCGGATCCTTGGCCTGCTCCTTACGCCGCGCCTCGAGCGCCTCGGCGCGCGCGGTCAGCTCCAGCTTCCGCTTCTCGAGCGCGGCGGTCTCGCGCTGGAGCGCCGCGGTGCGGAACACGCCGGTGTCGCTTCCCACGAACGACCAGAGAAGCCAGGCGAGGAGGGCGAGGCCCAGGATCCAGAGGCCGCGGTGCTTCTGGCGCGTCTCCTTGGGCGGCAGGCGCAGGAACCGCTTCGCGCGCTCGCGCGGCGGTCCGTCGGGACTCTGGTAGGGAGAACGGAGCACGCCCTAGACCCGCGCCGCGGCGCTCGCCGCCGCTTTCGCGCCGGGGCGCGCCGCGCCGGACCCCGCGAGCCGCGCGGCCGCGGAGCCGCGGAAGGCGCCCGCGCCCGGATAGAGCGCCGCGTCCGCCAGCTGCTCTTCGATGCGGAGGAGCTGGTTGTACTTGGCGATCCGGTCGCTGCGCGAGAGGGAGCCGGTCTTGATCTGCCCCGCGTTCACCGCCACGGCGAGATCGGCGATCGAGGAGTCCTCGGTCTCGCCCGAGCGGTGCGAGATCACCGTGGTGAAGCCCGCGCGGGTCGCCATGCCGATCGCGTCCAGGGTCTCGGTGACGGTGCCGATCTGGTTCAGCTTGACCAGGATCGAGTTCGCGGCGCCCTCGTCGATCCCGCGCCGGAGGATCGCCGGGTTGGTGACGAAGATGTCGTCGCCGACGATCTGGATGGCGTCGCCCAGCTCCTCGGTGAGACGCCGCCAGCCGTCCCAGTCCCCCTCGGCCAGTCCATCCTCGATCGATACGATCGGGTAGCGGTCGGCGAGTCCCTTGAGATACGCGATCATGCCCGCGCTGTCGATGCCGCGGCGGCCGTCGAGCGCATAGGCGCCGCCCTCGTACAGCTCGGAGGCCGCGACGTCGAGCGCCAGGGCGACGTCCGCTCCGGGGCGGTACCCGGCCTTCTCGATGGCGCCGACCAGCAGGTCGAGCGCCTCGGCGTTGCTCTTGAGATTCGGCGCGAAGCCTCCCTCGTCGCCCACGGCCGTCACCAGCCCCTTGTCCTTGAGGAGGCGCTTCAGCGAGTGGAAGACCTCGGCGCCGTAGCGGAGCCCCTCGCGGAACGAGGGCGCGCCGAGCGGGACGATCATGAACTCCTGGATGTCGAGGTTGTTGTCCGCGTGCGCGCCGCCGTTGATCACGTTCATCAGCGGAACGGGCAGCGTCCGCGCTCCGGCCCCGCCCAGGTAGCGGTAGAGGGGGAGCAGGTGCGCGTCGGCCGCCGCCTTGGCGCAGGCGAGCGAGACCCCCAGCACGGCGTTCGCGCCGAGGTTCTTCTTCGCGGGGGTGCCGTCCAGCTCGATCAGGATCCCGTCCACCCCGGCCTGGTCGGAGGCGTCCTCGCCCACGATCCGCGCCGCGATCGTCTCGTTCACGTTCTGGACGGCGCGGGAGACCCCCTTGCCCAGGTACCGCTTGGCGTCCCCGTCGCGCAGCTCCAGGGCCTCCCGGGACCCGGTGGAGGCGCCCGAGGGCACGGCCGCGCGTCCGATCGCGCCTCCGGAGAGGGCGACCTCGACCTCCACGGTCGGCTGGCCGCGGGAATCGAGGATTTCGCGGGCGAAAACGGATTCGATCTCGGTCATGGCGCCCGAACGCTAGGCGCTCGGGGCGCGGCGATCAAGGGAAAAGCCTTGACGCTCCTTCGATGGGGCGCCTACGGTCCGCGCCCGGGTCCCGGCGACGCGCCGGAAGACCCTCCCGAATCCCCGATGACACGATTTGGACGAAACTTGGCGGACTCCGGACTCGTAACGAACGTGACGGTCCCGAGGAGGGGCCGGCGCTAGTGGCGGCGGATGAGCGGGAGCTGGTACGGCGATGCCTGGCCCGGGACGACCGGGCCTATCGCGAGCTGGTGCGAGCCTACCAGACGCCGGTCGTGAACCTGGCCTGGCGCATCACCGGCAATCCCGACGACGCGGCGGAGGTGGCGCAGGAGACGTTCATCCGGGTGCTCCGGTCCCTGCATACGTACGATCCGGACCGGCCGCTCCGCTCCTGGCTCTTCAAGATCGCGTCCAACCTGGCGCTGGATCTGATCCGGCGCCGGAAGCGCCGGCCGATCGCGCTGGAGGACCTCTCCGACGAGGACGGCCCCGCGGTGGAGGCGGTGGATCCGGGTCCCGGGCCCGAAGAAGGGCTCCGGCTGGAGTGGGCCGAGGAGCGGTTCCAAGCCCTGGTGGCCGAGCTGCCCGAGCACTACCGGGCGATTCTCCACCTCCGCTACCGCGAGGAGTTCTCGTACGAAGAGATCGCGGAGACGCTGGGAATTCCGCTGGGGACCGTGAAGGTGAGGCTGCACCGGGCGCACGAGAACCTGCGACGGAAACTGACCGCCCGAGAACCACGACGAGGAACGATGCCGTGAAGACCAACCTGACCTGCGCCGCCTGCCGGAGCGAGCTGACCGCCCTCGTGGACGGCGCCATCCATCCGGCCGTGGCCCGGGCCATCCTGAGCCACGTCGAGTCGTGCGCCGGATGCCGCGAGCGCCTCGAGGCGCACCGGCTGATCGCCGAGCACGTCCGGCGCCTCCCCTCGATCGAGGCTCCGGCCTGGCTCGAGGATCGCGTCGTGGCCGCGGTGACGCGCCCCGCGCGCGTCCGCCGGCTCGCGCGCCGCGCCGCAGCCCTGGCGCTCGCGGCCTCCTTCGCCATCACGGCGGGACTCCTCGCGATCTATCCGAAGCTCGCGGCGCAGTACGGCCTCCCGACGCCGGGCACGGCCTTCTCGCGCGCGATCGGCGGCGTCATCGACCTGCTCGTCGCCGTTCCGAAGCAGGTCGCGGCGGAGATCTCGTTCTACGGACCGTTCGCGCGCCAGGTCTGGGCGGCGTTCCACACGCTGGGCGCCTTGCCGCGCGCGGCGCTCGTCGTGCTCCAATCGCCGGAGTCGCAAATCGCCGGCGCGTTCCTTCTCACCTTGGGGGTCGCCATCTTCTGGATCCTGCGACCGTCCCGCAACGAAAGGGGTATCGGCCATGCGTGCCTGGCGCTCTGATTCCGGGGCGCGGACTGCATCGAGCCTCCGCACTCCGCGCCGCTTCCTGCTCGCGCTCCTCGCTCTGCTGATCGCGGGACTGGCTCCGGCTCCGGAGGCGCTCGCCGCCCCCGCCAAGACGGGTGTCACGAAATCCGCGCCGCGTCCGCCCGCCGACACGACGTCGGACGAGTCCGGCTTCCGCGTGCGCGTCAGCGAGACCAAGAGCGGCAAACGCGCGCCCGCGCTTCCGTCCAAGCCGGACGCGGTGGTCGCGCCGGACGTTCCGGAGCCTCCGGACGTACCCGAGCCTCCCGACGTCAACAACGACGACAACGGCGACAACGACCTGGTCCGCTTCGGCGAGGACATCACGATCCCCGCGGACAAGGTGGTCGAGGGGAACGTGGTCGCGATCGGCGGCGACGTGACGGTCTTCGGCCGCGTGAAGGGGGATGTGACGTCGGTGGGCGGGACCGTGGAGACGAAGGGCGCCGGTGTGATCGAGGGAGACGCTGTCAGTCTAGGTGGTGGCGTGAATATGGCCGACAGTTCCTCGATCGCCGGGAGCAACGTCTCGATCGGGAACCGGCGCTTCTGGCACGGCCGTGGCATGTGGCCGATGATGGGTTTGATGCGCACCGAAGACGTGGGCGAGTGGCTCGTCGGAACCATCGTGGCGTTGGCTCTCGCGCTGTTCTTCGCCTGGCTCGTGCTGCTCCTGTGGCGCGGCGGCCTGATGCGCGCCTCGGACGTCCTGCGCCACCGTTTCGGGAAGTCGTTCCTTTGGGGTCTGGTCACGTTTGCCGCGCTCGTGATCGCGATCCCGGTCGGCATCATCTCGCTCGTCTTGCTCGCGGCGATTGCGATCGTGATCCTCTGCATCACCATCATCGGGATTCCAGTCGCGGTGCTGCTCGTGATCGCCCTGGTGCTCGCGATCATCGGCGTCGTCGTCGGCGCGATCTTCCTCGGGTTCATGGGATACGTGAACGGCGTGCTCTACCTGGGCCGCCGCGTCCTGGGGGAAGAGAAGAGCGTTCGGACGCCGCTCGCGGCGATCGCCGTGGGCATGGCGCTGATCCTGGGACTCAAGGTCGCGGGGCACCTTGCGGGGTTCGGCGGACTGATGCTCTTCCATCCGCTCAGCATCGCGTTCGGCGTCGCGGCTGGGTTCCTCTCGTTCATCCTGACGGTGGCGGGCCTGGGCGCTCTGTGGCTCAGCTTCGCGCAGGGGGGCGGTCTGGCCTGGCGCAGCTACAACTGGGGTCCGCTGCGCCGTGGGTCTTCGGGCGCGGACGTGCCTCCGGTCGCACCGCCGCCCGGCGTCGCGACGCCCCCTCCGCCCACGGCCGAAGCGCCCCGGCCGGTGGACGGCACCTCGGACGCTCCCTAGCTAGGGTTCCTGCCTCACGCCGGCCGCGGCAAAACGCCGCGCCGGCGTGAAGCGGACGCTTCGCGCCACCGCGGTGCGGTCGCCCAGGCCGCTCAGGTTCGCGGTGATCCCAAAGAGATAGCGCGGCAGTCCCCGCTGCGACCCCTCCGGTTCCTTCCCCTCGCCCGCCAGCCAGTCCTCGATCGCGCCCAGGTCCTCCTCGTTCACCGGCCGGATCAGCACCCGCACCGTGACGTAGTACGAGCCCTCGGGCTCCAGCGCGGTGAGCAGCGAGACGGGGAGGCGCCGGACGTCGAAGAGCACGGCCTCCAGCGAATCGATCGAGGGGAAGGAGCGCGTCCTGGCCTCGATCCCGAGCCCCGAGCGGACCCGGAATCGTTCGCGCCAGGGGTCGTACATGACGCGGTGCTCGTTCTTCATCGCCACGATCAGCTTGTCGAACCAGAAGACCCGCCGCTTCCAGAGCCCGACCTCGTACTCGATCGTGGCGGGCATCCCCTGGAGCAGCGTCTCTTCCAGTCGCGGGGTGAAGGGGTTCTCCACGCGATAGGAGACGAGCACGGCGCCCGAGGAGACCTCGACCGTGTCCACCGCGAGGCCGAGGTCGTTTTCCGCGCGCGCCGGCGCGGCGGCGGCCGCGCCGATCGTCGCGATCGCCGCCAACGCGAACAGGAAGGGCAGGGCGCGGCCTCGCATGGCGCCTCAGAAGCTCGCGCCGAGGCGCACGCCGAAGCGGAAGGGCGCGTCCGAGCGGCGGAGGTCGCGCGCGACGGTCAGGGCGAGGCCGTTCTCGCCGACGAGAAAGCCGGCGCCGCCGTCGAATCCCGGCTGCTGGCGGCCCAGGTTCTCCCGGCCGAACCAGGCCGCGCCCCAGTCGAGGAAGGCGAACGGGAAGAACTGCTTGCGCACTTTGACGAGGTACTCGGCGTTGGCCACGAAGAACTGGTCGCCCGAGAACGCCTTGTAGTCGTGGCCGCGAAGGGTGCCGATGCCGCCCACGTGCCAGATCTTTTGAGGCGGAAGGATGCCCTCGCGCGTCGACCCGCCGATCGCGCGCGCCCGGAGCAGCGATCGTTTCGAGAAACGGTGCAGCGTGCGCACGTTCGCGCGCAGGCGGCCGTAATCGAAGTCGCGTCCCATCGGGCCGCCGGCGCGCTCGTAGGCGGCGGTCCCCTGCGTGCCTCCCGCCGTGGGCAGACGCTCGGGGCCCAGCCGGAGCGACACCGAGAGAAGCCCCTCGTCGCCGGACTGGACCGGCGGGTTGGGGCGGAAGCGATGGTGCCTGCCGAAGAGGGAGAAGCGCACGCGGGTGGGGAGCGAGGACTCGTTCTGGACGCGGACCGACCCGGTGATCCCCACGTCCCGTCCCGGCTCCACGGTCACGTGCCCGTCCCATCCGGTCGCTTCGTACCAGTCGCGGTAGTCCGTGCGCGCGAACAGCGCGAAGATCGTGTTCTCCAGGTCGCCCACGACCCAGGCGTCCTCGGTCGCGGTGCGGCGGTAGGCGTCCGCCCCCGCGCGGAGCCACGTGGGATCGCCGATCGGCGCCTCGAAACCCGCCTCGCCGAGAAAGCGGTCGCGACCGGTGGCGTAGGAGGCGATCGCATAGACGTAGGGATCGGGATCGCGCTCGCTCTGGAACGCGACGCCCATCGCGGGCACGGCGCCGTCCACGCGGTCGTAGCGGAAACCGGGCCGCAGCTTGAGCCGCGCCTCCTC
>DATJEJ010000282.1:0-6437 GCA_035496795.1 Candidatus Omnitrophota bacterium | reverse complement strand
GTCAGCGTGACGGCGGGCTTATCGCCTGGATTCGAGGCGCCGAGAAAGACCAGGACCTTCTCCTCGGGAAGGGGGCTGCCAATGACGATATCCGCGAATCCATCATGGTTGACATCGCCACCACCGGATATGGAATGGGCTTCGACGGCGCCTTGGGGGAACGGCAGAACCAGGTCCGGAATCGAGTCCGGCACACTACTTCCGTAGTAGACGTAGGCCATAGTGCCGGAGCCCACCACGAAGTCGCCGAAGCCAACTCCATTGAAGTCTCCCGCTGGTGTTGCCATGCCAAAACCCAGCTCCTGGCCGGGACCGCGAAGATCCAAGATGAGATCCGCCGGATCCGCATAAATGGATGAGGTCGGTATCGCGCAGGTCAGCGAAATGGTGAAGAGTCCGATGCATATGAGTCGCATGGCGTTCCTCGACTCCGGCGACGGTTGGGGTGGAATTCGATGCATGGCGAGTCTCCATATCGGGGCGCACACAGAGATACTGTGTGCTACTTCGCGATCGTGAACCTCCCGCGCTGGTCTCCATCGGGGGCATGGATTCGATACAGATAGATACCCGATGCCAGAGATCGTCCCTGCTGGTCGCGACCGTCGAACGCGATGCGCTGCGTCCCGGCAGCGGACGTCTGGCTGATCTCACGCAGCAGCCTCCCCGTGACGTCGTACACGCGTAGGGTGGAACGCCCCTCGCGCGCGGTCGCGAACACGATTTCACCGGATGGGTTCAGCGGGTTCGGCTGAACCGAGGCACGCAACGGTGCCTTCCCGCCCGTGCGCACGAGGGTGACTTCGAGGCTGGATTGAAGAGCGCGACCCGATAGGGTTCTGCCGTCGACGTCGAGCGTCACGACGTGCCTTCCGGGTTCCGTGACCAGACGGGCGAGGTCCGTCGCCGAGAAGCCGATCCGAAGCTCGAGGATGCCATTGTGATCCGAGTCTTCCTCGATCACGCCCTTGCCGGACAAGGGGTGGATCGCCGTCGCGGACTCTGGCAGATGCAATTGGAGCGAGCTCCAATCGACGGCTTCATTCGCGTACGTGCCGCCGACGGGCTCCATTTGGATCCAGAGCGGTTCCCGCGACTCGCCGATCGGGACGCTGCGCTGAGCGCCGTGCACGAAGGATCGCGCCGCGAGAGGCCGGGCCAGGTCGTAGACATAGGCGTGCCCTCGATCGCCCAGCCCGCGCCAGGGATACGCGTCCGCTCCAACGATGACCTCCGCGACGCCGTCTCCGGTGACGTCCTGGAGGGCAACACAATCGCCAAACGAGGGCTCCCCCTCGAGAACGACGTCCGGAATGGTATCGAGCGATGCGCCTCCGAAGTAGACGTACACCCTGCCGGATGGCCCCATACCGTGGTCCGGCGCGCCGATCACGATGTCGGGACTTCCATCTCCATTCACGTCGCGGCCGCCCGCGATGGACAGTCCGAACGAGCCATTGTTTCCGGCACGCAGCACCATCCACGGGATCGAGACGCCTGCGGACAGGTTCGCGCCCGAATAGATCAATACGGCCCCATCACGCGACGTGCAGGAGAGGCCCGGCTCCGTCATCGTACAGGTAACCGTCCGACCGGTTACGGCTGCCTCATCGCACCCGTCTCCGTTCAGGTCTCCCAAGCCGACCACTGCGATTGGAAAACCCGCGTGAACGAAGGTGGGGGGCGCAAATCCGCACCCGGTTCCCGTGAAGCAGTACAGGCGCGACCAGAGCGTGTCGCTGTTTCCGCCCTCGGTGACCAGCACGTCACCTCGGCCGTCTCCGTTGAAGTCCCCCGTGGCGGTCCTTAAGCCGAAATCAAAGCCGCCCCTGGAGGGGAGAGGGTCCAAGAAGAACGGGATCGTGGAATTGGAAATGGGAGCGCCTTCATAGACGAACACCCGACCCAAGGATGGCTCTACGGGGCCCATGAACCAGAGGTCGCTGACCACCACGTCGGAGTAGCCATCGCCGTTCAGATCGGAATTGGCCGTAACGATCGATCCGAAGGCCAGTGAGAAGAAGGATGGGCTTAGTGTCACGGCAGGCTGAGAAGCCGGCGAAACTCCCCCCAAATAGAGGAGCACGCCCCGGAGGAGCACGCCCCCGAAGCGCCCGACAGCGAGATCGGAATAACCATCCGCATTGAAGTCCCCGCCGCCGGAGACCAGGCCGAATGAACCCGATGCGGGGGTGAGCACGAGGTCGGGGATGGAGTCGAGCGCAGAACCCCCATAGAAGACGCACACCCGGGCGCTGGATCCCACGGCGAAGTCACCCTTACCGTCCCCATTGAAGTCCCCGGCTGACGAGACAATCCCGAAGGACCTCTCCGCCGGCAGACCGGTGAGGCGAAGAATGGGAGTGGGAGAAGCTGCCGCCGCTGTGGGGAACAGGACAGCGAGGGTCAGACAGGTGCAGGCTCTGAGGAGCCGCATGAGGCGCCTCTGTTCCGGCGATCGGCGCGGGGGGTGCGCCCGTGAGTTGCGGTGGGGGATGAAACCTCTCAGGTCACGATAGTCCTGCTCCCTGCGCGGCGCCAGCGGTACTTAGGGCCCTGCCACATTGTCAGGATCGCCCACCGCCGCAACTACTCCCCGCTGTACGTCACCTGATTCTTGCCGCGCTCCTTGGCCACCCTGAGATTCATGTTCGCGCGCGTCCACAAGTCGTGGCCGATCTTGTCGCGCGCGGGGCGGTCCAAGCCGCGCGAGCGGTCGGCGCTCATCGGGACGTCGCTCGGGAACATCGAGCCGCCGAGGCTCATCGTCAGCCGCACGGAGTTCTCCCGGCCGTCCAGCCCCGGGACGAGAATGGCCATGCTCTGCACCTTCAGCCGGAGCCGCTCGCAGATCTCGCGCGCTTCGCCGCGCGTCGTCTCGGCGCTCAGGATGATGGCGAACTCCTCGCCGCCCCAGCGCGCGACGGTGTCGAACGGGCGCAGGCTGGAGGAGAGGGTCTGCGACAGCTCGCGCAGCACGATGTTGCCGGCCTCGTATCCGTACGTGTCGTTCACGTTCTTGAAGTCGTCGATGTCGGCGATGACGAGGGACATGGGGCGCCCCTCGCGGTAGGCGCGCGCGATCTCGTGATCGAGCTGCCGCCCGAAGTAGGGCCGGTTGTAGACGCCGGTGAGCTCGTCGATCATCACGAGCATGCCCAGCTTCCGCAGCGTGTTCAGGAGATCGGTCGCGTGCTCGGCCACGACGCCCAGGATCCCGACGCGCTCGTCGGTGAAGAATCCGGGCTCCGAGCTCCACGCCTCGAGCACGTACAACAGCGGCGAGCCCGGCTCGCCCACGCGCGCCATCGCCACCGAACGGAGCCCGCTCGGATCGGGGCGCGCGGAGAACGGAGCGACCGCCAGGTGCATCGTCGCGTCCATCGCCTCGGCATCCACCATGGCGTGCACCAGCCCTCCCTCCGCCACGTCGGCCACGTACAAGGGGAGCCCGCGCCGGCCGACCCACGCCTCGGCCAGCGCTCGATTCCACGGCTCTCCCTCGCTCACCGGCTCCATGTATCGCGGCTCGTCCAGCGTGCGGGTCAGGGGATAGAGGCGCGCGTCGTCGCATTCCAGGATCTGACGGGCCGAGGTGAGAATGGTGCGGAGGATGTCGCCCGCGTCGGTCTGGAGGTATTCGGCGTTCCGCTCGTCGCGCGTGAAGAGCTTCCGCTCCACCGAGATCAGGTGGGAGAGGCTCCGATACAGAAGGCGGCTTCGCGCGTGCCAGTGGGGACGGGAAGCGCGGGCCAACGGCTCGCCGGTGTCGCCCGGGGGCGCCTCGGGGGTAGGAAGAAGGAAGCTCTGCTCGCCGCCCCGGACGCGGTACCGTGTATAGCGGGCCTGATCGCGCTGGAAGCGGTCGACCCGCTCCAGGACGCCGAGCTGGACCAGGCGGTCGGCGATCTCGTGGGCCAGCTGGGCGCGCCGGTCGTCTTCCAGGCCCCCCAGGGTCAGCTCGACCAGGCGGACCTGGTCGTCTGGGGACAACTCCTGGAGCGAGAGGGACGCGAGGAGGGCGGTCCGGATCCGTTGTGCCTCGTTCATGCCCCTCGACTCTCGGTGCGCGCCTGTGTTGTGGGGGGAAGCGACTCAAATGATAACACATACAGCGTCGCCCCGTCACAGGCGAGCCAACATGGCACACCGCCTCCCGATCCTAAGGTCTTTTTGCGCTTGCATTTGCCTATTGGACCTGCTAACGTAGCGGGGTAGCCGGACCGCCTGCCCCATGGAAAGGGTGCGCATGGCCCATTGGTTCAGTCACGAGCGCGACATGTCGAAAAGGCGATCCTCCCTCGGGTCGCGCGCGCTCCGGCGGTCCACGACTCCCCCCTACCGCACGGATCCCCAACGAGCGGCGTCACAAGCTCGGGAGCATGGCTGATGAGACGATCTCCTCTCCACGGGGCACCCCCTCCCCGAGAGCGCAACACGGATGCCGGAGACGCGGAGGCTGATTCCATGATTGGGCGATTTGGTCGCACCGTCCGCGATCGGGCGAATGGCGGAGCGATCCTCCTGCTGTTCGCGTGCCTGTTCGCGGCTCCGGGACTGGCGCGCGCCAAGCCGTATCCCGAGGATCCGACCCCGTTTCCGGAGGGGGATCCCACCGCGGACGACCAGCCGAGCCCGACGCCGAAGAAGGCCGCGGGGTTCACGAGCCGTGAACGCTACGTCGTTCACCAGAACACGCTGTCCGGCCGCAGGCTGCCGTACGGCGGAAGGATGACCTGGGACCTGTATCTGCGCGTTCTGTCGCGTCTGATCGTCCGCTGATCGCCTGAAGCGATCGGCGGCATAGCCAAGGGGGCGGGCAGCCAGCCCGCCCCGCGAGGAACGATGGCCGAAGAGCGTAGCCATTCCACGGACGAGACGGGACTCATCCGAAACCTGGATGACCTCCTCGCGCACGCGCGATTTACCGCCGTGCTCGACCGGATCGGCGAGATCCGGAGCGCGGGCCCGCTCTCCTCGCGCCTGGACACCGCGGTCACGCTGGCCCGGTGCCGCGCCCTCCTCGGGCTGGGGCGCTGGAAGGAGGCGGCCGAGGCCGCCGAGAACAAGCTCCAGGAGTTCTACGCCCTCCATCCCGAAGACAAGCGAAGCATCCTCGAATTCCACATCGCCGCGGGCCGCGCCGCGTGGCGCATCGGAAAGCCCTCGCGCGCCGAGGAGCACTTCCGCGCCGCCTATCACATCAGCCGCTGGGAGTTCGAGGACACGGCCGGGATGCTCCGGACCCGGAATCTCCTGGGCCTCTGCTTCCTGGGGGCGGGCGAGCTGCACCGCGCCGCCTCGGAGCTTCTCCGCGGCCAGCGCGAGGCGCGCGAAGCGGGTCTCTACCACGAAGAGGCGAACTTCTCCCTCAACCTGAGCATCGCGCTCCTCAAGCTGGGGCGCCTGATGCAGGCCGAGGAAGAGCTGGCCCGCGCCCGGATGCTCTACGGCGAGCGCGGGCATTCGCGCGGCAAGGTGCAGAGCCGGCTGGTCCGCGCGCTCCTGCTCCGCATGCGCGGCGAGATCCGCGCGTCGGAGAAGGAAGTGCTGGGCGCCGTCTCCGAATCCGAGGAGCACGGCTTCGAGCGGGAGCGCGTCATCGCGCTGGAGTACGCCGGCGATCTGGCCCTGGACAAGCACGACAACCAGGGCGCGATCGAGGCGTTCGACCGCGGGCTCCTGATCGCGGAGCGGCTGGCTCCCGAAGGCGATCTGATCCCCGAGCTCTGCCGCCGCATCGCCGAGGTTCACGTCCGGATCGGAGAGCCGAACCGGGCGCTCATCACCTGCGAGCGCGGCCTTCGGATCGCGCGCCGCCTGGGCGACCGGTTCGAGGAAGCAGCGACGCACCGCGTCATGGCGATGGCGCACCACCTCCTGGGCCATCGCGAGAAGGCGCTGCGGCAGGCGCAGGAGGGCGTCTCCCTCCTTCGCAAGCTGGAGGCGGTGTACGAGCTGACGCGCCTTCTGGTCTGGCTGGGCGAGACCCTGCTCGCGGGCGGGGACGCCGAGGAGCGGCGCGCGGCGCGCGACCATCTGTGGGAAGCCCGGAGCCACGCGATGTCGATGCGGCTGGACGGCTGGGTCGAGCGGATCGAGAAGGTGCTCGGCGTGGATCTCCGTCCGGCGGCCCCGGCGCCCGCGCGGCGGAGCGCGGCCGACCCGATGCCCGAGGGGGCCGACCCCGACTGCTTCCGCTTCGGCATGGTGACGCAGGACGCGCGCGTGCGCGAGCTCCTGCGCGTGCTGGAGCGCGCCTCCCTGAGCCGGCTTCCGATCCTGATCCTGGGCGAGAGCGGCGTGGGGAAGGAGCTCCTCGCGCGGGCGGCGCATGCCCTCAGCGACCGCCGCGGCGAGATCTTCGTCGTCGGCCACTGCGCGGCGCTTCCCGAAGGGCAGCTGGACGCCGACCTGTTCGGCGAGGAGCTGGGCGA
>DATJEJ010000281.1:0-6277 GCA_035496795.1 Candidatus Omnitrophota bacterium | reverse complement strand
GCGCCGCGGCGCCTTCATCGCCTACCTCGCCTCGGGCTATCCCGACCTCGCGGAATCGGACCGCCTCGCGGGCGTCGCCTGCGACGCGGGCGCCGACGTGCTCGAGCTGGGCGTCCCCTTCTCCGACCCCGTCGCGGACGGGCCCGTCATCCAGCGCGCGACGCAGGTCGCGCTGGAGGCGGGCGCGACCCTCGCGAGCGCCATGCGCCAGGCCGCCACGATCCGCGCGGCGCATCCGACGCCGATCGTCCTCATGTCCTACCTGAACCCGATCCACCGCTATGGCGTGGCGCGCTTCGCCCGGGACGCCGCGGCGTCGGGCGTGGACGGCGTGATCCTGGTGGACCTCCCGCCCGAGGAGGATCCGGAGACGTGGGAGACGATCGCGGCGGCGGGGATCGACACGATCACCCTCGCGACGCCCACCACCGCGCCGGCGCGCCTTCCGACCATCGCGGCGCGGGCGCGCGGCTTTGTCTACGTCGTGGCGCGCCTCGGCGTCACCGGCGCGGGAGGAGCCGATCCCGACACGGCCGCGCTCCTCGACCGCTGCCGCGCGCTCTCGCCTCTTCCGCGGGCGATCGGCTTCGGCATGTCGCTCGAGAGCGACCTCGCGCCCTATCGCGGGCGCGCCGAGGGGGTCATCGTGGGCTCGGGGCTCCTCGAGCCGATGCTCGACGAGCCCGACGCCGCCGCGCGCGAGCGCGGGCTGCGCGAGCGGGTGCGCGCGTTCCGGAAAAAGGTGGAGGACTTGGGCCGGGCGTAGCGGACGAACGGCGCTTCGGCCGGGGCGCTACGGCGAGACGGCTACGGTAAGTTCGAAAGAAGCCAGAGCGCCTGGTCGCCGCGTCCCGTGGAGACGGTGACCACCTTGGTGCCGTCCGGGGACCAGCAGGGTGTGGCGACCACGGCTCCGGCATCGTCGAACGCGACCAGTCGGAGCGAGGTCATGGCGCCCTCCGGCGTGATCGTCCACAGCCCGGGCCGTCCGGTGCGCTTGCTCGAAGCGAACAGGATGCGCGAGCCGTCGGGGCTGAACCGGGGGCCCGTGTCGAAGTAGGGTCCCGTGGTCAGCTGGACCGGCGTGCTGTCTCCGGGCGCCAGCGTGACCATCCAGACGTGGCGATAGCTGCTGGTGCTGTCCACGGTGAAGCAGACCCGCTGACCGGCCGGATCCCAGTCCGGCTCGCCGCAGTCCAGACTGGCGCCCGTCAAGTAGAGGCGTGTCGGCGTGGATTCGGTGTAGTCGGGGATGAGAACGATGCGCCCCTTGGCCGCCTGTTCGGTGTAGACGAGTCCCGTCGTCCCCGGACGCGGCGAGGGGCTCAGCTCATCCCCGGTGAATGCGGTCAGCTGCCGGATCTCGTCGGTCGTGAGGATCCGCCGCCAGAGGTCGTAGCCCGTCGCGCCGCTGGACGTCAGCGTATAGACGAGCGTCGAGTCGTCCGCCCATCGCGGCTCGAGCTGGTTCTCCGACGCCCCTTCGGACAGGTACGTCAGTCCGCTGCCGTCGGGCTGACACAGGGCGATGTTCACCTTGGTGCCCGTCAGGTAGGCGAAGGCGATCCGATTGCCGCGCCAGTCCGGATACTTGGCCAGCTTGGCGGTCGCCGGGTTGGTGATCCGCGTCCATTGGACCCCCGACGTGGTGGGGGCCGCGATCTGGCCCGAGTCGCAGCCCGCCAGGAACAGCCCCAGCGCCGCCGCCAAAGCGGGCGTCCAGCGCGCGGGATTCCAGGATGTGCGAGGGGTCACGCCGACCAGTCTATCCGCTCGGACGCTCATTCTCAAGGTATCGGCCCGGGCCGCGCGCACCTGAGCCCCGGAGTGTGGCTCGATCGGACCGCCGCGACCGAGGCGCACCACCCACCCGATGCCTGGCGCGATCGGCCCGCGCACGCGTCATTCCGGCACCGCGCGAGACCGCCGCGCGCGCCCTCCGCAGCCTTTCCGGGTTCAGATGCCCACCCCCGCTGCCGATCACAGGAACGAGGTCCGAACGGCCCCGCGCACGAGGCGCGGTCGGTCGTGGCGGAAACCCGGTCCGGCAGGAAGCCGGAGGTGCGAGGGCACGATGCTCCTCTTGACGCGAAAGCTCGGCGAGAACATCCGGATCGGTGACGACGTCAAGATCACCATCGTGGAGGTGAAGGGAAACCACGTGAAGCTGGGCATCGACGCGCCACCCAGCGTGAAGGTGCACCGCGAAGAGATCTACGAGCGGATCCAGCAGGAGAACCGAAGGAACCAGGCCCAGGCCGCGGCCCAGAACCCCGGCACGACGCCGGGAAGCACGGGAACGGATTCCTCGCGGTCCGTGAATGGATCGGACGGCGCGCCTCACGCCACGGAGGGGAAGGGCGATGCGAACGGTGAAGGCGCCTCGGGAGCCTGAGAACGAGGAGTGGCTGGTCCGCGGCGAAGAGGTCACCGCGCTCTTCGACTGCGCGCTCCGCTACGTGGGCGAGGGGAACCGTTCCGTCGCCGAGCGCTCGGTTCTCGAGCTGATGCGCTGCCTGAACTCCGGCGGACGCGGGGCGGGAGCGCGGGTCCTGGCGCACTTCGACGCCTGCCTGGCACAGCTGGAGCGGGGCGATTTCGACGACGCCTTCGAGAATCTCCTGATGCTGAAGGATTCCTGGGTGGAAGCGCTGGCGGAGCTCCGGAGGGACCGCACTCGTGCCTCAAACGTCAACTAAGCGCCGCTCCGAATCGAAGAGCGACCTGCTCGAGTCCGAGATCGTCGAATCGCCCGTGGAGCGCGCCCGTCGCCGCATCCGCGAGGGCTACTACGATCGGGCCGAGGTGCGCCGCACCCTGGCCACGTTGATCCTCCATCGCGCCGTTCGGAAAAACCTCGCCTGATTCCGCTTGACCCCTCCCGAGGGCCGCTGGTAAAGATGTAGCCGCTCCCGTAACCAGAACCCACAAGCGGAGATTGGCCCAGGGATGACGCCGACGATCGGCTTGGACGCCGCTTCGTGAGACCCCGCCCCGCCACCGATCCATCCCCGACGACCTCGCCCCCGCCGCGCCCCGCGCGCGCCGTGGCCGAGAGTCTCTATCGCTACGCGCCCTTCGGGGTTCTGGCGGTGGACCGCGAGGGACGCATCGTCGCGGCGAACGAGACCGCCTGCCGGCTCCTCGGCTATGGCGTCGAGGAGATGCTCCAGGAGCCGGCCGCGCTCTATTTCCGGGCGCCGAAGGGGGACGGGCACGTCCTTCCCGGCGCTTGCGCCGCCCCCGAGGAGCCGCGCGAGGTGGAGGTGGCGACCAAGAACCAGGATGCCCTCCCGGTCTCGCTCCGCCTGCTCCCCCTCGAGACCGAGTCGGGCGCGCTGGGGGGGACGCTCGCGCTCTTCGTGGACCTCCGCGGCGAGAAGTCGCGCGACGAGCAGTGGCGCCGCCGGGACCGCCTGGCCTCGCTGGGCGCGCTGGCCGCCGGCGTGGCGCACGAGATCCGGAACCCGCTCGCGGGGATCGGCGCCTCGGCGCAGATCCTCGCCCGGAGGCTTCCCGCGGGGGACGCGCGCACCTCCTTCGCCACCCTGATCGTCGAGGAGGTGGCGCGCCTCGACCGGATCGTGGAGAGCCTGCTCCAGTTCGCGCGCCCCGCCACGCCCAAGCTGGCCCGGCAGTCGCTCCTTCCCGCCCTGGAGAAGGCGATCACGCTGATGCACGAGCCCGCGGTGCGCCAGAAGGTGTCGCTGGTGGCCGACCGCACCGAGCGCGTCCCGGAGATCTACGTGGACGTCGATCAGATCCTCCAGGTGATCGTGAACGTCCTGAAGAACGCGATCCAGGCGATGCCCGACGGGGGCGAGATCAAGGTCGGGATGGCCGTGAAGCGGAAGCGGCTCGTGGAGCGGAGCGCGATCGGCCGGCGCGCCTCCGACCGGCTGGAGTCGGCGCGCCCGATCCCGGAGCAGGAGGTCGTCGAGATCCGGGTGCACGACAACGGCCCCGGGATCCCGGCCGCCACGCTGGCCCGCGTCTTCGATCCCTTCTTCACGACCCGGGCCCAGGGGAGCGGGCTGGGGCTTTCCATCTGCCAGACCATCGTGCGCGAGCACGGAGGCGTGATCGCCGTCGAGAGCACCGTCGGACAGGGGACCACCGTCACGATCGACCTTCCCGTGGAGAAACGACATGGAGACCGACGCACCGATCCTCGTTAAGCCGACCGCCGGCGTGCTCGTGGTGGACGACGAACGCTCGCTCCGCTTCACGCTCAGCGAGAGCCTCTCGGAAGAGGGCTACCGCGTCGATACGGCGTCGGATGGCGCCGAGGCGCTCTCCAAGGTCGAGGGCGGGGACTTCCAGCTGGTCCTGCTGGATCAGAAGCTTCCGGACGCCAACGGGATCGAGGTGCTCCGGAAGATCAAAGCGAAGCGGCCGGAGCTTCCGGTGGTGATCATGACCGCCTACGGCAAGTTCGAGAACGCGGTCGAGGCGGCGCGCGCCGGCTGCTACGACTACATCGGGAAGCCCTTCGAGCTGGACCACATCAAGCTCGTGCTCGCGAACGCGCTCGCGCTCGCGCGCGCCCATGACGAGGTGGCCCGCCTGAAGGCGGCGGAGCGCCGGCGCGCCGGCTCGACCATCGTCTCGGCCGGCAGCCCCGCCATGGAGAAGATCTTCTCCACCATGAAGAAGATCGGCCAGAGCGGGACCAGCACGATCCTCCTCGAGGGGGAGACCGGCGTGGGGAAGGAGCTGGTCGCGCGGGAGATCCACGACCTGAGCGCGCGGCGGGACGGTCCCTTCATCCCGGTGAACTGCAGCGCCATCCCCGAATCGCTGCTCGAAGGAGAGCTGTTCGGCAGCGAGAAGGGCGCCTACACCGATTCCAAGGGGCGGAAGCGCGGCGTCATGGAGCAGGCGAATGGGGGGACCCTGTTCCTCGACGAGATCGGGGAGATGCAGGCGAACCTCCAGGCCCGGCTCCTGCGCGCGCTGGAGCAGCGGCGCTTCCGGCGGCTGGGCGGGGAGACCGACGTCTCGGTGGACATCCGCGTCGTCGCGGCGACGAACCGCGATCTCAAGGCGATGGTGGACCAGGGAAAATTCCGGGAGGACCTCTATTTCCGGCTCGCGGTGATCCGCGTGCCCGTGCCGCCCCTCCGCGAGCGCACCGGCGATCTCCAGTCCCTGATCGACCACTTCGTCGAGCACTTCAACCAGGAGTTCGGCAAGCGCGTGAAGGGGCCGAACGAGGAGGCGCTCGCCCTGATGCTGGCCTACCGCTGGCCGGGGAATGTGCGCGAGCTGAAGAACGTGATCGAGCGCGCCGTCCTCCTCGAGAGCGAGGACTGGATCCTGCCGGAGCACCTGCCGCTCGAGATCGTGGGCGCGGGCGGCTCGGCCCCCAAGGTGCTCGAGACGCGGCTGCACGTGGACGCGGGCGTCCTCACTTTGGCCAAGGCCGAGCAGATCGCGATCGAGATGGCGCTGACGCAGGCGGGCGGCAACAAGACGCGCGCGGCGGAGGCGCTCGGGATCTCGCGCCAGACGCTCCGCACGAAGCTGAAGGAGTACCGGATGGAGGCCCCGGGGGGCCATGACGGCTGAGCGTGATCCCGCGCCCGGCTCCAGTCCGGGCGCGGCCCAGCCGCGTCCCTCCTCCACGAATGCGTTCCGCCTGGAGCGCGGCGGCCCCGCGTCCCCGCGCGCCGGGCTCCTGACCACCGGACACGGCGTCGTGCGCACCCCCGCGTTCATGCCCGTCGGCACGGCGGGGAGCGTGAAGGGGCTCGCTCCCGACGAGATCCGGGCGGCCGGCACGCAGATCCTCCTCGCGAATACCTACCACCTCATGCTCCGCCCCGGCGCCGAGCTGGTGCGCGAGCTGGGCGGCCTCCACGCCTTCATGGGGTGGGACGGCGCGATCCTCACCGACAGCGGCGGCTACCAGATGGTGAGCTTGAAGGAGCGCGTGCGGATCTCCGAGGAGGGGGTGGAGTTCCGGTCCCACCTGGACGGACACCTCGAGTTCCTCACGCCCGAGCGGGCGATGGAGATCCAGGCCGATCTCGGGCCCGACGTCGCGGTGACCCTGGATCACGCGGTACCGCTACCCGCGCCGGCGGCCGACGTGCGCGACGGAGCGGAGCGGACGCTCCGCTGGACCGAGCGCTCGCTCGCGCGCGCGGCATCGCTCACCACGCCCACCGGTCTCCCCCAGCTCCACTTCGCGATCGTGCAGGGCGGGGGCGATCCCGCGTTGCGGGGGGAGATGGCCGCGCGCACGGCCGCGTTCCCGTGCGACGGGTTTGCG
>DATJEJ010000280.1:0-4121 GCA_035496795.1 Candidatus Omnitrophota bacterium | reverse complement strand
TCGAGCACTTCGTAGAGCGAGGCGTCGCGCCCTGCGAGATGATCCGTGATCGGTTCCCCGTCGACGGCTTCCATCGCGAAGTAGGGCAGCCCGTCGGCGGTAACGCCACCGTCAATGAGACGCGCGATGTTGGGGTGCTCGAGCCGGGCCAGAATGTTCCGCTCCAGCACGAACCGGGCGAGCACCTCGTCGGTGTCGAGGCCGCGCTTGATCACCTTGATCGCCACGCGTTGCTCGAACGCGCCGTCGACCCGCTCGGCCAGGTAGACTACGGCCATTCCGCCCCGGCCCAGCTCCCTGAGGACTCGAAAAGGGCCGATGGGCTCGGCCGGGAGCGTGTCGGAGGGTGGATCGTCCTCGCCGCGCGGCGGCGGCTCTCGCCGGAGCTCGTCGGGGATGCTCAGCGGCGAATCGAGGATCCCTCCCCGCGCCGCGTCCGCGGCCAGAACGGCCTCGGCCGCGAGGCGGAGCGATTCATGGCCGCCGCAAGCCTCATCCAGGTAGCGGGACCGGTCCGCGAGCGGCAGTTCGAGCGCGGCGTCCAGGATGCGGGACAGGCGCTCCCATTCGCTGGGATCGAGCCCTGCGATACCCATACGGCACAACCCCTACGGCAGGAACCGCTCGGGGTGCGCGATCTTCTCCGGGAGGTAGGTGTCCATCACGTAGTTCAGGCCGTGCGCCGCCAGCGCCTGCTGCTCGGCGCGGACCCCCATGGAGATCAGCTTCTCCATGGCCGTGGCCCAGGCCTTGTGGTGGTGGAAGAACGGATCGTTCTTGATGGCGTCCTTGGCCCGCTTCACGTCCACTTCCTTCAGCGGATGCGTGGGCAGCTTGTAGTCGAGGATGTCCTGCGGCGTGATGCCCAGGAACCGGGCCTGCGGCACGCAGAAGAACTCGTTGATGTGCGCCGCGTTGCCGGAGCCCACCTTGAACGTGCGATAGATGTTCGTGATCCCGTAGGGATCGCCGTCCACGAAGACGTAGACCGGGATCTTCTTCGCGTCGGCCAGGCGGCGGATGAAGCGGCGGCAGGCGCGCGTCGGCACGCCCCCCATCGAGACCAGGATGCAGTTCGCCTTCTTGGCGTAGCCGTGCTTCACCAGGCGCTGGAACATGCCGGCGGTCTCGATCACCAGGATGAACTGCGCCTTGGTCTCGAATTCCAGGTCTTCGACGGAGATCGGGATGGAGTAGGCGCCGCTCCCGAACTTGGTGCAGTCGATGCGCAGCGCCTTGCCCGTATCCGGATCCTTGTCCACCACCGTCAGCGCGCCGGAGACGTCGCCCCCCTTCTCCTCGGGGACGAAGCCCATCTGCTCGCGATTCACCTCGAAGAGCGCCTCGACGTCGTCCATCACCGTGTCCGACTCGGTCTGCTCCAGGAAGCGCGCGTCGCCCCAGTTCTTCGACACGTAGTACGCTTCCCGCTTGGTCGCGATGTCGTCGGTTTCGACGAGCGACTTGGAGAGCGCCATCATCCGGAGCGTCTGCGCGAACGACTTCACCGTGTTCACGGTCAGCGTGCGCTCCTTCTTCTTCCCCCGGATCTCGAAATACCCCTCCTTCTCCAGGTAGCGCACGTTGGCGAGCGAGCGGACGGGGAACTTCAAGACCGGCTTCTTCTTCTTGAGGATCGAATCCTCGACCGCCTTGGCTTCCTTCTTGATCTTGGGGACGACCTTGTCGCTCACTGTCGGCTCCGTTCGAGGGTGTCCTTCAAGGTGTCGCACACCTTGTCGCGCTCCTTGTCGGAGATGGCCAGGATCTCCTGGAGCGCGATGCCGATGTGGGGGATGTATTTCTCGATGTACGAGCGCTTCTTCTCGGCGTCCGCCTCACGCAGTCCGCGCCGGATGTAGATCCCCAGCTTCCGCCCGACGTCCTGCAGCGCCAGCCGGATCTCCTTCGCGATCTCCGGATAGGAAGCGACCGACTCCTTGCTCTCCGACGTGAAGGGCACCCAGACCGACGCGATGTGCACCATGAGGATCATCGGCGCCGCGGGAAGCGCGCCCTTGGACTGCTGCAGCCCGTACGCCTTCCAGTTCGTCCCGACGACCGCCTTCGTGACCGCGCACGCCGACTGCTGGTAGAGGAGTGGCACGCGGTTGGCGAAGCGCAGCATCGTGATCAGCTCGTCGGCGGGGAGGCTCTCCGCGCCGTAGGCGAGCGCGGCCTCCACGAGGAAGGGATTGCCGCGATAGACCGACGGCGACCGCGACGTGGCCGCGTAGAAGCGGGCGTCGATCTGCTTCTTCAGCCCCTCGAGCAGGAGCTCCTCGCCGATCGGCGACAGCACGTTCGAGGGAGGCGCCATCAGCTTGGTCGCCTGGATCGCGTTGTAGAGCGCCTCGGCCTGGTCGCGCGCCGCCTTGTGCGGCGAATAGCTGACCGAGAGCCCCGCCGCGCGCGCGATCTCGTCGGCGACGGTCGGGCCGACGCGGGAGAACTCCCCGCTGAGGAACGCGCCGAGATTCTTGGCCTTGGTCTCGTGGAGCATCTTCAAGAGGATGCCCAGCTCCACGCCGTGCGGGTGCGGCTTGATCTCGAGCGGCGCCTTGGGCATCTCCTCGGCGACACGCTCCAGCTCGGTCCGCTCCCCGTTGGGAGCGACGTAGGTGATCCGCGCGTGCGGATTCGCCATCGCGGTCTGCTCGACGTAGCCGTCCACCGAGTGGCGCCCCTTCTTGTAGGTCGCCTCGATCTCCAGCTCCACGCGCGTGCCGTGCGCCGGCATCCATTCCACTTCGTGATCGGCGACCACGACGGGGCGGTTCACCCGCGTGTCGATCTGGATATCGAACTTGTGGGCCGGCTTTCCGGCGCCCGGCCGCGAGATCACGGTGATCGGCTTGCCGGTCGTGAGCTGGCCGTACATGCCCGCCGCCGAGATGCCGATCCCCTGCTGGCCGCGCGACTGGCGGAGGCGGTGGAACTTGGATCCATAGAGGAGCTGGCCGAAGATGCGCGGCACCTGCGCCTTCACGATGCCCGGCCCGTTGTCCTGGACGGCGATGCGGTAGCGCGTCTCGGAGATCTCCTGGATCTCGATCAGGATGTCGGGAAGGATTCCCGCCTCCTCGCAGGCGTCGAGCGCGTTGTCCACCGCTTCCTTCACGGTGGTGAGGAGCGCCTTCGCCGGGCTGTCGAAGCCGAGGAGGTGGCGGTTCTTGGTGAAGAACTCGCTGACGGAGATCTCGCGCTGCTTCTCCGCGAGGTCGGCTGCGGTGAGGTGAACGATCTTCCTGGGTCCCGGCTTCGGCGTCACGGCCGACTTCCGGGCGGGCGGCGGGGCCGCCCTCTTCACGTCCTTCTTCAATGCTTGCGCCATAGCCTCCCTGTCCTCCCCCTGCCCCTCGGTGCGAAGCAAGTGTTCGCCGAGAATCTAACCGCGGGGCTCCCCGGGCGGCAAGGATTAGGCCGCGACGGGCCCGGCGGGGGGATGATCCATCTTTCGATGCGGCGGTCGGTTCAAAGGACCGGCACGCCTACTAACCCGCGCGGGTACACGAAGTTTCGGCACCCGCCCGAGGCATCTGAAGCCCTCCGTAGGTCCCGGCGCCGCCGCGCCCCCGGCCGCGGCACATGGATTGCCTTTTCCCACCTCCGATCGGTTTCCGAACACTTCTCCGACCGAAAGCGAGGTGCCGGACGTGGCCCCCTATTCGCATTCCACGCGCACGCTGACCTCGATCCTCGTCGAGTGCGGCATCGTCACCGACGCGCAGGTGGAGCAGGCGCTCGCGCGCCAGCGCGAGACCGGCCTCCTGATCGGCGAGACGCTGGTCGAGCTCGGCTTCACCACCGAAGAGAACATCGGCTGGGCGCTCTCGCGGCAGCTCGGCTTTCCCTACGCCGACGTCCACCCCTCCTCCGTCGACCACGAGATGGTGAAGCACTTCCCGGAGACGCTCCTGCGCCGCGTCCAGGCGGTGCCGCTCTTCGGCACCGAGGAGGAGATCACGTTCGCGATGGCCGACCCGACCGACGTGGACGCGGTCGCCGAGCTGAAGAGCGCGGCGGGCGTCCCGGTCTCGCTCGTGATCGGCGGGCCGGCCTCGATCCGCCGGGTCCTGGATGCGGTGTACGGGCCGCCCGAGGCGGGCTCCCCCCACGCG
>DATJEJ010000279.1:0-6532 GCA_035496795.1 Candidatus Omnitrophota bacterium | reverse complement strand
AGCGCGCGAAGACGCTCGGCCAGGAGCGGTGCGATTCGGCGGGTCTGCTCGGTCAGCGTGAGGGCGTGCTTCAAGGGGCGTTCTGGTCGACTTGCGCCGGCGCAAGTCGCAGCTCCGAGAGGCTCCTCACGATGCGATCGGGACGGACGCCGTTTCCCGGTGGGATCCCCGCGCCGCCTCGGTCCACCCAGATCCCGTAGATCCCGAGCCGCTGGGGCGCCGCGACGTCCCATTCCAGGTTGTCCCCGACCATCCAGGTGTCGCGGGGCGAGGCCGCCAGCTCGTCCAGCGCGATCTTGTAGACGCGCGGATCGGGCTTGCCGTAACCCAGCTCCCCTTCGATCAGGATCAGGTCGAACAGCGCGGCCAGCCGGAATCGGGTGACCTTGCCGCGCTGCGCCGCCGCGGCGCCGTTCGTGAGGAGGGCCAGACTGCAGCCGCTCTCCCGGAGCCAGCGGACGGTCTCGATCGCATCTTCCAGCGGCTCGAGACCCATGTGCCGCTGGACGCGGTAGTGCTCCGCGATCTTCTCGGCAAGGCCCTGCGTCGTGAGCCCGATCTTCGCCAGCGAAGCGCGCACGACCTCCCGACGCGCGGCATCCAGGTCCAGGCGCCCCTCGCGATGGCGTTCGGGATCGGACCAGAACCAGGCCCGCGTGCGCTCGATGACGGCATGGAGCGCGGAAGGGTCGACCGCGCCCAGCTCGGACGCGTGAGCCCGGCAGGCCTCGAGCCAGCAGTGGGAGACGTTCCCGCTGTCGTCCAGGATCGTGTCGTCGAGATCGAGGAGGATCGCCTTGGGGAGTGGTTGCGTCACGGGCGCCGTCTCAAGACTTGATCCCACGCACGGCCCAAGCGCGCGCGATCAAGTGGATCGATCCGTCCTTCTCCAAGGGCAGCCGTGCGCGGAGCCGTTCGCGCAGGCGGCCCCTGCGCGCCTCGTCGAGCGTCATGGCGTACGCCGGCGCCGGGCCCTGGCCCCCGAGGAAAGGATTCCAGTAGTCGTCGAAATCGCGGAACACGGTCGGCACGTCGATCGTCGTCGTCGCCACGGACTCAAGGCCCGCAGCCTTAAACAGCGCTTCCAGCGGCTCGGGGCGGCAGATCGGAAAGCGCGGACCCTCGTCCAAGGCGGCCGCATCCGGATCCAGCGCCACCGCGGCGTCCCAGTAGTAACGAAGCAGCTCCATCTTTCCCGCGTAATCCCAGACGTATGCGGCCGCGATGCCTCCCGGGGACGTCGCGCGCGCCATCTCGGCGACCGCGCGCTCCGGCCCGGGCACGAAGTTCAGGACGAGCCCGGAAACGACCGCGTCCCGGCTCGCGTCCCCCACGGGCAGCGCCCGCGCGTCGCCCACCTGGAACGACACGGCTTCGGCGGAGAGGCCGTCGCGGCGGACGTGTGCTCGAGCGTATTCGATGAAGGCGGCCGACGGATCCACACCGAGGATGGAAGCGGGGCGCATCCGATCCAGAATCGTCTGAGCCAGGGCGCCGGGCCCGCACCCCACGTCCAGCCAGTGCCGACCGACCGGAGCGTCGAGCCAATCCAGGAAGGAGCGCGCCACCAGGCGGCTCCAGCGCCCGATGAACGGCTCGTAGTACTTTCCCGCCGCCCAGACGTCAGGACTCATGGCACCAGATCCTTCCTCAAGGAGAGCCCGATTCCAAGTCCTGCTTGCGACGGAGCCCGGGAGTGCGGGTCCCGCCCTTGACAACTGCACAAATGTGCAATATCGTAACCCTCGTGATCGGTGCCCGCTGTTCGGTCTATCCCCGGTTTCGGACCACGGAGTGACCTTCCGTGCGGATCGTGGCGCATGTCGACATGGATGCCTTTTTCGCCTCGGTCGAGGAGAAGCTGAACCCGCGGCTCGCGGGAAAGCCGCTGGTCGTGGGGGGCTCCAGGGACAGCCGCGGGGTGGTCTCCGCGGCGAACTACACGGCGCGCCCGTACGGGATCCACGCCGGCATGCCGATCGCCGAGGCGGTGCGCCTCTGTCCTGAAGCGGCGTTCATCGAAGGCGACCCCAAGAAGTACGTCCACATCTCGCTCCAGATCCTGGATACGCTCAAGGACTTCACGCCCATCGTCGAGCCGTTCAGCATCGACGAGGCGTTTCTCGACCTGACCGCGGTGGAGCAGCTTCGTCCGCGGACGGACGACGGCGACCCCGAGAGTTGCCTGAACGCGGCGATCCCGCTTGCTCAAGCCATCCAGCGCGCGGTGCATCGACGCGTGGGGCTGACGGCCTCGATCGGGATCGCGCCCAACAAATACGTCGCCAAGATGGGGAGCGGACTCCGGAAGCCGAACGGGCTCACGGTGCTCTCCATTCGCCGCTTCCGCGAGATCTTCGAGTCGAAACCGGTGAACGAGCTGTGGGGGATCGGCGAAAAAACGGCGGCTTCGCTCGCGACGCTCGGCATCCGCACGGCGGGACAGCTCGCGCGTTTTCCCCGGGAGTTCCTGACCTATCACTTCGGACTGAGCGGCGATCACATGCAGGATGCCGCGCGTGGCGACGACGAGTCCCCCGTGGTGCCCTACTTCGATGGCGTGCCGGTCAAATCGATGGGGCACGAGTACACGCTGCCGGAGGACGTGTCGGACCGAGAGCGCATCCGCGCGCACCTTCTTCGCCTGAGCGATCAGGTGGGCCGCCGCCTCCGCGTCGACGGCTACCTGGGCAGGGTGATCGCGGTGAAATTCCGAAACGCGCGGTTCAAGACCACGATCCGCCAGCGCGCGCTGGCCGAGGTGACCGACGACGAGAACGTCATCCATGGCACCGCGTGCATCCTCCTGGACGACAACTGGGACGGAAAACCGCTCCGCCTGGTCGGCGTCTCGGTGTCGGATCTCGTCTCGGCGCAGGGGTTTCACCAGCACGATCTCTTCTCCACCGACGAGCGCCGGCGAAGAATGACCGAGGCGGCGGACTCGCTGCGGAACCGGTTCGGAGACGCGGTTCTGGTGCGGGCGGGTGCGCTGGACCATGGCGAGTCGCAGCGCCTCTCGCGCGAGGGAGCGAGCCGGAGCCTGGTCCGCGTCCTCGCCGACGAGCGGCGATGAAGGACGAACCCAAGATCGTCCTCGGCACCTCGGGCTGGTCCTTCAAGGACTGGGTGGGACCCTTCTATCCGACGGGGACGGAGCGGGCGCACATGCTGGACTACTACGTGCGCGAGTTTCCTGCCGTCGAGGTGAACTCCACCTACTATCGGATTCCGCATTGGCGCACGTTCGAAGCGATCGCGAAGAAGACGCCTCCCGGGTTCGAGATCGTCGTGAAGGCGCATCACGACATGACGCATCTCCGCTCCCGCGAGCCCGGTCTCTATCGGGACTTCGAGCGCTCCATCCGGCCGCTGCGCGAGGCGGGGAAGCTCACGGGGATCCTCGCGCAATTCCCGTACGGTTTCCGGCGCACCCGTGAACACGAGGAGTTCCTCCACGCCCTGCCCGACCTTCTCGGCCGCGAGGCGCCGCTCTTCGTGGAGTTCCGCCACCGATCCTGGGTGGACGACGCCGTCTTTCAGGAGCTCCAACAGGAGGGCCTTGGCTACGTCAGCGTGGACGAGCCGGACCTGCCCGGCCTGGTACCGCCGATCGCGCGCCGCACCGGGCCGATCGGGTACGTCCGCTTTCATGGCAGGAACAAGGAGAAGTGGTGGGGGGTCGAGTCGCGCGATCGCGGAGCGCCCGACCGGCCCGGAGTGAAGCGGGATGCCGCGAAGAGCGCAACGTCCGACGACGAGGACAAGGCCCGCACACGAGTCCGCGCCGGTGCGGACTTGGGCCCGCTCTTCAGCGGCACTCCCGACCATCCCGCCGAGGCGCCGCCCCTTCCGGCGCCTCCCGCCTCGGAGCCCCGCACCTCCAGCACGCGCTACGACTGGTCCTACACCGAAGACGAGCTGCGCGAATGGGTCGACAAGATCCGCGAGATGACGCAGCAGGCCAAGAAGACGTTCGTCTTCTTCAACAACTGCCACGTGGGGCAGGCGGCCACCAGCGCCAAGCTGATGCGGAAGCTGCTCGAGGGGGAGGGGATGCTGTGATCCGGGGCGCGCGCGGAGCGGGGACATGACGGGCGGGGGTGTCGCGGGCGGAAGCGACCTCGTCCACGGACCTGGGCTTTTCGACGCCGAGCGCGGCGAGCGCGGGCGCGGCTCCGGCGCTCCCGAGACGCTCGACGAGTACGAAGCGCTCCTGCACGCGCTCACCTCCCGGGACCGGCGATTCGTCCAGGGTCCGGACGGACTGCGCCGCCGTCAGAACGAGCTGGTGCACGTGGAGCGCATTCCGGCCCGGCCCGCGGTGTACGGCGACCTGGCCGAGCCCTTGCCGCAAGCGCTCCAGGTCGTGCTGAACACGGCCGGCATCGAGCGCCTCTACCTTCACCAGGCCCAGGCGGTGGAGCTCGCGCGCTCCGGCTCGAACGTCGCCGTCGCCACGGGCACGGCGTCGGGGAAGTCGCTCGCCTATCACCTGCCGATCCTCGAGAGGCTCCTCCTCGAGCCGGGAGCGACCGCGCTCTACCTGTTTCCGACCAAGGCGCTCGCCCAGGATCAGCTTCGCGGCCTCCTGCGCTTCGGTGCGGCGTCTCCCGCGCTGGGGCGCACGCTCGCGACCGGCACCTACGACGGAGACACCCCCGGCGAAGCGCGCCGCAAGCTTCGCGAGCGCGCCAACGCGATCCTCACGAACCCCGACATGCTCCACCAGGGGATCCTGCCCTATCACGCGCGATGGAGCCGGATCTTCTCCAATCTGCGCTACGTGGTGGTGGACGAGATGCACACATATCGCGGCGTGTTCGGATCCCACGTCGCCAACGTGCTCCGGCGGTTGAAGCGGGTGGCGCGCCACTACGGCGCCGATCCCCGCTTTCTCCTGAGCTCGGCCACGATTCGAAACCCGGGCGAATTGGCGCAGTCGCTGGTGGGGGAGCCGGTCTCGGTCGTGGACGAGGACGGCGCGCCCCGCGGGCCCAAGCTCTTCGCCTTCTGGAATCCCAAGCATGCCGGTCCCGAGCAGGCGGGCGCGCGCACGTCCACGTCGATCGAAGCGGAGCGCATCCTGGTCTCGCTCATCCGGCGCCAGGTCGCGTCGATCGCGTTCACCCGATCGCGCGTCGCCGCCGAGCTGATCTACCGCTATGCGCGAGAGCAGCTGGAGGAGCGGGGGCGCCGTCGCGCCGAGAAGGCCGCGGAGGGATCGGGGCACCTCGCCGACCGACTGAGCCCCTATCGGGGCGGCTACCTGCCCGAGGAGCGCCGCGCGATCGAGCGCCGCCTGTTCGACGGAGATCTCCTGGGCGTCATCTCGACGAACGCGCTGGAGCTGGGGATCGACGTGGGGTCGCTGGACGCCGCCGTGCTCGTCGGCTTCCCCAACACCATCGCGAGCACCTGGCAGCAGGCGGGGCGCGCGGGACGATCCCAGGCGCCCTCGCTCGCGGTCGTCGTCGCCTACGACGATCCGATCGACCAGTACCTGATGCGCCACCCGGAATACTTCTTCGCGCAGTCGCCCGAGAGCGCCGTCGTGGATCCCTCGAATCCCTACGTCCTCGCGTCGCACCTCGCCTGCGCCGCGCACGAGCTGCCGCTCTCACGCGCGGACGAGACCTGGTTCGGGCCGCGCACCGAGGCGCTCGGCCGGCTGCTGGAAGAGGAAGGCACCGTCAAGTCGCTCGACGGTCTCCGCTACTGGTCTTCGTCGGAGTATCCGGCGGGACGCGTCAACCTGCGCACCATCTCCGACGATACCTACACCATCCTCGAGCGGAAGCCCGGCGTCCCGGACGCGGAGGCGAGGACCCTCGCGACGGTGGACGCGATCAGCGCGCCGGAGCTGATCTATCCCGAGGCGATCTACCTGCACGAGGGGGACACCTGGTTCGTGCGCGAGCTGGACCTGCAGCAAAAGGTCGCCTACGTCGAGCGGCAGGAGGTGGACTACTACACCCAGCCGGTGCTGGACACCCGGTTGCGGCTGACCGAGACCCGCGAGACGAAGCGTTGCGGCGAGTGCGAGGTGGGCCTCGGGACGGCGAACGTCTCCTGGGCCACCGTCGCCTTCAAGAAGATCCGCTTTCGAAGCCTCGATGCGATCGGCTATCACCCCCTCGATCTGCCGCGCCTGAATCTGGACACGGTGGCGCTCTGGATCCGACCCGACGAGTCGGCGCGCGCGGCGGTGCGCGTGAAGGGAATGAATCCCGCCGAGGGGATGTCGGGACTGCGCAACCTGCTCATCACCCTGCTTCCGCTCCACGCCATGTGCGACCGCCCCGATCTGGGAGGCGTTCTCGACAGCGCCAACCTCGGGGAGCAGGCGATCTTCCTCTACGACCGCTACCCGGGCGGCCTGGGGTACGCGGAGCGCGGCTACGCCATCGTGGACGACCTCCTGCGATCGACGCTCCGCATGATCGAGGACTGCCCCTGCGAGATCGGATGTCCCTCGTGCGTCGGCCTTCCGGTCCTCCGCCCGGCGCAGCAGCAGGACTACGACCTCCAC
>DATJEJ010000278.1:0-7382 GCA_035496795.1 Candidatus Omnitrophota bacterium | reverse complement strand
GTCCGGCATCGTGAGCGTGAGCGAGTACTCGAAGAGGGGATCGCCCGGGACCGACTCGCCGGGCTGGCGCGAGCCGAGGTAGATCGGCCCGACGGTGAAGTCCTTGCCGTCCCCGTTCAGCACGAGCGACTTGGTCTGGAGATCGCGCGACTGCGGGTCGAAGTAGCGCGAGCGGACCTGCACGTTGATCTCGACCGCGCCCGCGTCGGCCAGCGGCGTGAGCGTGTGGAACGTGATCATCGAGGGGCCGGCGCTCGATACCCCGCCGGTGATCGAGCGGATCACCGCGTCGTCGCAGCTCTGGCACGAGGCCTCGACCGCGTACTCCAGCCAGATCCGCTTCGCCTGGCCGTCGATCCATCCGGGCACCGAGGCCGCCGCCCACTGCGCGCGGCCGGCCGGGGGGACCCGGGCGCTGGAGAGGTCCCACGAGTAGACGATCGGACGCGACGAGGAGTCGAGCATCAGCGCATTCAGGTACTTGAGCTTGATGGGATAGGCGGTGCGGTTGGTCCAGGCGTCGGCGCGGTTCCAGCGGAAGCCGCCGAAGGTGACGAAGTCGGCCAGGCGGATCTGGATCGGCACGTCCACGGGAGCGAGCTTGCCGCCGCTGGGATAGAGCGTGACGCGGCCGCTGATCCCGACGTCCTCCACCAGAGCCTGCTGGAGGTTCTCCTTCGTGACGGGATCGGTGATCCAGGAGATGTCGATCTGTCCGAGGAAATCGGCCAGGCCCGTGACGGCGATCTTGTCGGAGGGGATGTTGTAGCGTCTCAGGTCGTCGGCGATCGAGACGGAGATGCTGTCGATCGGGAGCGCGCGGAGCGCGTTGAACGTGAGGTGGTGCGTGTCGGCATAGGCGTGGATCAGGTCGGTGGCGATCTGCCGCTCCTTGATCCCGAGCCCGGCGTCGAGCCGCGCCGCCATGGCCACCTCGCCGGCGCCGCCGCTGCCGGTGGCCGAATAGATCATGCGCAGGTCGTAGCCCGAATCCTCGCTCCAGCGGAGCGAATACGAATAGGGAAGGAAGTAGAAGATCCCCGACTGCGGATTCTGGTCGGGGTAGAAGGCCGGAAAGACGCCGAGCACGTGGCTCGGGTCCAGCTCGATGTCCTCGGAGCGAAGCTCGGCCAGAGGCTCGACCGGCGTGTCGCCGGCGCCCTTGGGGGCCGTGGTCGAGCCGGGGTCGGGAGCCGGCAGGCCGAACTTGAAGTTCCGGATCGCGATCATGTCGGTGCGGGCGATCATCGTCGAGGCGGCCGCGGTCTTCGTCTCGACCGCCGTGTTGGGCGCCATCATCTTCGCGGTGGCGGGGCTGGCCGTCATCGCGGGGCTCACCGACATCTGCCGGGTGGTCCCCAGGTTGATCGAGCGCACGGCGCCGCCGGAGGGCTGAGCCGCGGGCGCCGGCGCGGGCGCCGCCGTCGGCGTGGACATGGCCGCCGTCCTCGGCTGGATCGTGAGCGCGCGCGTGGCGGGCATGAGCAGTGCGGCGCGATTCAGGCTGGGGTGGATCACCTTGGGCGGCAGCGGCACGCCGGGGGTGGCGCCGAGGCTGGCCGTGGTGGGGCCCGCGGGCTTCGGCGTCACCGTGACCACGACGTTCTCGGGGCGCGTGCCGTTCTGCCAAGTCTTCGGCATCTCGAAGGCCTTCACGTAGGCCGCGGCGGCCTTGTCGCCGCGGGCCACGCTGATCTTCAAGTACGACGTCTTCACCAGCGTGCCGTCGGCCGCGTTCGGATCCAGCTCGAACGCGAGGTCCATCTCGCCGGGGGTGCTCGCGATCGAGGCGGGCGAAGTGGCCTTGATCTGCCGGTGGGTCTTGCGATCGGAGGTCGTCACCTCGCCCCACAGCTTGCCACCCTCGAAGCCGGTGTAGGAGACGGTGACGACGATCTTCGTCGCCTCCTCCCGCTTCACTTCGACCTGCGTCACCTCGCCGGCGAGCGTGCCGCCGAGGAGGCTGCCGAGCGCGGATTCCATGCCGAACTTGACGCCGACGACGGGCTTCAGCGTCTTGCCGGTCAGGTCGGCGCGAGCGGGAGCGGCAACGGCGAGGGACAGCGCGCCGCAAACGGCGGCGAGAAGCACGAGGCGATTCCGGCGCATCGAGCGTACCCCAAATACGGGCCGTCCTCGCCCGTTCGGAGCTCCATGCCGCCGAGCGCGCGAGGATAGGGAGAGACCGCGCCCTCGGACAGGATGGAAAGCCGAGGTGCTTGGGGCCCAGTCTCGATGTCGGTAGAAAGGATATTGGTGCGGCGAACCCGCGGGTGCGGGGCGCTGCCACGACCCGGGCGCATCCTCGCGCGCTCGGGGCGAGCGCGTCAAGGGGTTTCCGAGCCGTGGCTTTGAGGGCGCCGGATGAAGCCGTTTGTCAGGCCGTTGGTCAGGCCGTCTTCGGGGCGCAGCTCTCGTGGATCGTCTTCAGCAGCGCATCGCTGTCGGCCGGCTTCTGGAAGAAGGCGACCGCTCCCGCCTCCAGCGACCGCGCGCGATGGACCGCGGGATCCCGGGCGCTCAGCACGATGATCGGGATGTGCGCCGTGGGAGCGAGCATCTTGAGGCGCTGGAGCACCTGGTAGCCGTCCCCGCCGGGAAGGCCCAGGTCGAGAATGATCGCGTCGGGGCGCTCGCGCCGGGCGGCCGCCACCGCCTGGAGTCCGTCGCTGGCCCAGATGGTCTCGAATCCGGCCGCGCCCAACCGGATCTGGAGCGCCTTCAGATGGTCCTTGTCGTCTTCCACGATGAGCACCGTCTTCACGCCGTTCATGCCGACCTCCTCGAATCCTGCACCGATGCGGCCGAAAGGAGCGGGAGCGTGAAGGTGAAGCGGCTCCCCTTTCCCACCGCGCTGACCACGCGAATCCGTCCACCCATGCGCGTCACCAGTTCGCGACAGATGTAAAGTCCAAGCCCCAGTCCCTTCCGGCTCTCGCGCGAGTCCCTCGACGCCTGGTACATCTGCTCGAAGATCCGCACCTGGTCCTCCGGCGAGATCCCCGAGCCGGTGTCCTCGATCGAGATCTCGATGTTCTCCCCCTCGACGTCCACCTCCGCGCTGATGGAGACGGTGCCCCCGGCGCGCGTGTACTTGATCGCGTTCTCGACCAGGTTCGTCACCACCTGCCGCACCCGGGCCGGGTCGGCGAAGGCGAGCGGCGGCGGCTCGTAGAGCGAGTGGGACAGATCGACCATCTTCGCGGTGGCCGCCGGCTTCAGCGCGGTGACCACGTCCTCGATCACCCCCTCGACGGCGAACGACTGCGGCGAGACGGCCAGCTTGCCCGCCTGCGCGCGCGTGACCTCCAGGAGATCGTCGATCATCAGCCGAAGCTGGTAGGCGTTCCGCTGCGCGATCTCCACGCAGTCGCGCTGCTCGGGGGTGAGCGGCGGACCCACCAGCCCGCGAAGCAGGATGTCCTGGAACTCCACGATGGACGAGAGGGGCGAGCGCAGCTCGTGCGATGCGTGCGAGATGAACTGATCCTTCATCTCGATCTGCTCGCGCGCGGCCCGCTCCTTGGCCTCCTCGGCCTGCTGGTGGAGGGTCACGTCCCAGTTGATGCCGGTGATCCGCATCGGGCGGCCCTCGGGGTCCAGCGTGACCGCTCCGCGCGCGCCCAGCGCTCGCTCGGTGCGATCGGGGTGGACGACGCGGTAGGTCGTGTCGAATTCCACGCCCCGCTCCAGGGATTCCTCGATCTCCCGGGTCACCCGGTCGCGATCGTCCGGGTGGATCCGCTCGATCATGGCGACGTAGGTGGGCTGCGCGTCCGGCGTAAAGCCCCACAGGCGGAGACTGGTCGCGTCGCACTCCATCCGGTTCTGGAGCACGTCGCGCTCCCAGACGCCGACCTGGCTCACGCCCAGCATCATCCGGAGGCGCCGCTCGCTCTCGGTGTGGCCCCGCTCGGCCTGCGCGCGGGCCCGCTCCACGCGGGAGAGGATCCGCGCGCTGACCCAGAGCGCCACCACCAGGACCGAGGTGGTCGCGACGTCCTGGATCGCCACTCCGAATTCCCGGCCGTAGAGTCCGGCCATCTGCCCGCGGAGGCGGAGCCACCCCAGCACGAACGGCACCACCACCGCGATCGGGGTCATGATCCGGATCGTGTCGCCGGCCAGGCCCGGATCGAACGCGAGCGAGGTGATGCGCCCGTCGGGGCGCGCGGCGTAGAGCGCGAACACCAGGGTGAGGAGCGCCACCGCGGCGGGGGCGGAGAGCTCGAGGAAGATGGGGCTGGGCGCGCTGGACGCGGCACCCATCGCGTAGCTCGAGAGCGCGACCAGCGCCATCATGCCGGCGAGCCCGGTGGCCAGCTGCGACGGCCACCACCCGCGCTGCCGCCCGCGGTCGAGGAAGGCGATCGAGAAGGAGAGGGCGATCAGCGAGACGGACCGGAGACCGAGGCCGTCGCGCGCGTCCAGGACCCCGGCCACCGCGACGAACAGCGCGCAGGCGACGACGAGGAGGCGGCCCCACGGGCGCCGGCGCGAGGTCGCGAGCCGGATGGCCAGCCCCGCGGCTGCCAGACCGAACGCCGCGACCGGATCGACGGGACGGATCCCGACCTCGCGGGGAAGGACCCCGACGCGGGCCGCGGCCCAAAGCAACCCCGCCAGGGCCGAGCACCCGGCGACGAAAGCCGAGGCGGTGCGCGAGAAGGAAAGCGCGGCCAGCCGGCGCGGCGGCGCGACGGAGCGGGTCGAGGATGCCATGGGAGGGTTATCGGCAGCAGGGCCGGTGAACTTATTGGCGGGATGATGGATGGCTGTCGGAACGTGCCGGCCCGCGAGGGCCTCCGCCGGGCGCGACCGCGAGCGCCTCCGCCGAGCGCGACCGCGAGCCTGGCGAGCTGCTTCGGGGAAATTGGCGCAAGCACGTTCCATGGGCCGCAAGTAATTCAAAACAGGTCGGTTGCAACCGCATCTGACCCGGCGAGGACGCGCACAACCGGCCAGACTAGGCTGCAAGGCTTGGTCCACGAACTGGCGCCAGCGCAAGTTCAGTTAATATTTGTATTAACTTGCGCCGGCGCAAGTTGGTACCTTGGGGAAACCAGAACCACGAGTAACCGTCGAATCACCCAGGAGCGACCCACGATGCCCAAACGCAAGAAGTCCGAAGCGGCCTCCTCCGAAGCGCAGCAGCTGCACCGGGAGGACGAGCTGATCCGCCAGGCGACCGAGGCGATCTACGACACGATGAAGAAGAAGCGCGTCACGAAAGCCGAGCTGGCGCGGCGCATGGGTCGAACGAACGCCTACGTGTCGCAGATCCTGTCGGGGAACCGGAATCTCACGCTCCGGACGATCGCCGACGTCGCGCTGGCGCTGGAGGTCCACCCGCGGGTGGCCCTGAGCGAGAAGTCCCGCTAGTTCGCGCGCGCCTGAGCGCGCTCCCGCTCCATCCGCGCGATTGCGGCCTTGGCCTCTTCGTTCGCGCGCACGCCGGGATCGGCGAAGCGATACTGATACGCGACCCGGCGATACAATGCGAGCGCCTCGGCCCCGCGTCCGAGCGCCTCGTATTCCCGAGCGAGGAGAATGGCGGCCGTGAAGGTGAACGTCGGTTCGCCCCCGAACGGTCCCCGCGCGACCACCCGCTCCAGCAGCGGAAGGGCACGATCCCGGGCGCCGGCGGCGAGGAGCGCTCGCGCGCGAGCCCAGTCCTTGGCGTTGTCCTTGGTCCAGGCCGGTCCCTCGCTCTCGCCGGAATCCAGGAGCGGAAGGGCTTCGCCCGCGTGACCCTTGGCGAGCGCGATCAAGCCTGCCAGAAAGTCCCGGAGCCTCCGCTCGCGCACGCCCGGATACTTGGCGAGGACGCCGTCGAACTCGCGAAGCTGCCGCTCCGCTTCGGCAAGATGTCCGGTTTGAATCGAGATGTCCCCGAAGAATTGCACCCCGACTCCACGCGGATCGATGGAACGCAGCGTGGCGCTCACCTGGCGCGTGAGGGCCCAAGCCTCGTCGTAGCGACCCCACGCGACCAGGAGGCGCACCCGCGGGAACACGCTGGGCAGGAGCTCCACCGGGATCAGGCTCGTGGGGGGGATGCCCCCGAGCATCTCCTTCGAGACCCGGTCCGCCTCACGGTACCGACCCTGCGACAGGGGAAGCCAGATCTGCTCCGCGTCGACGAACGACCCGATCCCCTCGGGAAAGTTGCCCGATCGGGCGTAGGCGGCCGAAGAATCGAATTCTCCCTTCATCCGGTAGTAGACCGCGAGCCGGAATCGCGAGTACGGGTCCTTCGGGTCCCGCGCCAGGACCTCGCGCGCCACCCGGGCCACGGCCTCGGCGTCCCCCAGTCGCCCCAGGGCCTCCATCTCGAGGTTCATCGGGACCGGATTCGTGGGGTTCATCTGATGGAGTCTCTGGGCCAAAGCCACCGGCCGGCCCTTGTCTCCCCGCTCCACCTCGATGTCGATGATGTGCTGGTAGGCCACGGCGAACGTGGGGTCCAGCTCCACGGTCCGGTCGAACGCGGCCCGTGCGGCTTCGATGTCGGAGCCATCGTGGTACAGGGCCTCGCCCAGCCCGTACAGGAACTCCTTGTCGTCCGGGTAACGCCGGAGCAGCGCCCGATACTCCGCCGCCGCCTGCCGGTAATGGGACCCCACGAGATCGTGGAGCGCGCGGAGCCCGTCCCGCTCGCGCCCGACCAGCCGGTCGCCGAGACGCATGGCGTGCTCGACCTCACGCTCGGCCCCCGTGAAGTCCTGCGTCCACCAGGTGGCGACGGCCAGGTAGTACCAGGCGAGCGCGAACGTCGAATCGGCCTGGACCGCTTCCTGGAGCGCGGCGGCAGCCTCCGCGTTCTCCGCCCGGTGGAGCAGGTCCACGCCCCGCACGTAGGAGCGGTACGCGGCCGGATCGCGCGTGGTCAGTCCCGCCACGTCGACGCCGGAGCCGCCCGCCTGGACGCCGACGCGCGCGAGTCCCTGACGGAGCGCGAGTGTCAGCGAATCCACCGCGGCGAAGAGGCCGCGATCGCCCCCCGGCGCTTCGACGCGACAGGAAGTCAGCACCTGCCCGTTCTCGGTGGAGGAGACCTCGGCCCCAAGCACGACGTCGGGCGCGGTCCGGTAGATGTATCCGACCACGATGTAGGTCGCGCCGGCCCGGCGCCCGACCTCGATCGCGTCGGCGCCCGTGACCGCCTGGTCGGCCTTGCCCAGCTGCCGCATGACGTCGTGCACGCGCTGGGTGCTGAGCACCGGCATCACCTGCGATTGGCCCAGTCCGACGGTGAGCAGGCTCGTCGCGATCGACCCCTCGCCCTTGGAGTCGGCGCGGTCGGCCATGTGCTGGAAGGAGAGGACGGCGATGGACGAAGGGGAGGCCTCCGCCGCGCCATGATGCTTCTGCCATACCGA
>DATJEJ010000277.1:0-9200 GCA_035496795.1 Candidatus Omnitrophota bacterium | reverse complement strand
CCGCCGGGCCTAGTAGTAGATGTTGTCGACAAGGAAGAGGTAGGAGTTGCCCTTCTTCTCGTCGTACTTGGACAGCGTGATCGCGTGTCCCGCGGCCAGGCTCTCCATGTACTTCTTCACCGTCGCGGGGTCCTTGTAGTCGGCCTTGCCCATCTGCGCATCCGCCAGCAGGTCGGCCATGGCGCGGATCGAGAGCATCACTTCGGGCACGGGCCACGTGGAAAAATGCCCGGTCATGTGGTGCTCGGCGATGATCTTGCGGTTCTGGGCGCTGATGTACTCCATGTCCCCCGCCTTGTTCGCGGGGATGGCGATCCCGAGCGCGGTGGGGTAACCGTGGGTCGGGCTGGGACAGCACTGCTCGGGGATGTAGCCGCCGTTCATGACGACCGACTTGATCATCGGGTCCATCATGCCGCAGTTCGTGGAGAAGAACGCCGTCTTCGGCCCGTACTGCTTCAGCTCGCGCGGAACGTCCTCCATCACGAACTGCTGGGTGGCGTTCAGCCCCCCCTCGCCCATCGGGTCGGGCGCCGTGACGAAGTGCATCTTGATGCCGTTCTGGGCGCAGGTCGTCTTCATGATGTCGAAGCGGCGCGCGATCAGCTCCTGCGACATGTGGCGGGGGAAGGAGTAGTGGACGAAGTCGGTCACGCCCATCTTCTTCGCGACGCCGACGATCGTCCGGCCGCGCGCCAGCTCGTCGGGCTGGACGCAGATGTCGACCTCGTTGTTGACCAGGGCCGGATCGTCCTGCGGCGTGACGAACGCGACCTTGATGTCCGGCCGCTTCTCCCGGATCTTGCGAAGCCCCGGAATGGAGCCGGGAACGGCCTGCCCGATGACGATCACCTTCACTTCGGGGTCGGAGGCCAGCCCCACGAGCTGCGCGATGACCGTCTCCTGCTCCTGCATGAAGTTGTCCGGGTAGGTCACGTGCTTCACGTGATCGGCGCCGTACTTGGCCACCACCATCTGTCCCGCGCGGAACTCGTCCTCACCCTGGGAGACGGTGCCCGTCATGATCCCGATCTTGAACGGGATCGCCACCTGGGGCGTCGCGACGGCGGGCACGGCCGAGACGGCCGGCGTGGTCCCGCTCTTCTGACATCCGACAAGCCCGAAAAGAATGAGCCCGGAGGCCAGGGAGAGCGCGGCCCTCAGGGGAGTGAACGAGCGGTGCGGCATGATGGGAGCCTCCGTGTGATGGGACCTACGCTTCGACCCGCGGCATCGTGAGCTCCGGGAGCCTGGATTCGATCTGCCCCCTGGCCTGCTCCAGCCAGGGTGGGAGCACGAGCGTCTCGCCGAGGTGTCCCGGGTCCTCGTCCACGGCGAACCCGGGGCCGTCCGTGGCCAGCTCGAACAGCACCCCGCCCGGCTCGCGAAAGTAGACCGACCGGAACCAGAAGCGGTCGATGACCGGCGTCGCCTGCGCGCCGGCCTCTTCGACCTGGGCGCGCATGGCCATCTGCCGCTCGTCGTCGGGAACGCGCCACGCCAGGTGGTGCACGCTGCCGACGCCCCACATCCCGCGCTTCGCCTCGGGCGTCTCCCGCACGTCCACCGAGCCGGCCGCGTCGGGAAAGCCGTAGCGCGTCCAGCCGTTTTCGGTCGCGAGCGCCCGAAGCCCCATCGCTTCCGTCAGGAACGCGGCGGTCGCCGCCGCTTCGCGCTCCCAGAGCCGCGCGCCGTGGAGGCCGCGGATCTGCCGCTCGCCGGGGACCGGGCTCTCGGTCCACGCCTCGAAATCGCGCGGCGCGGGGTCCTCGATGAGCGCGACGCGCAGGCCGTGCGGGTCGCTCAAGGGAAGCGCGCGCTGCCCGAAGCGGACTTCGATCGGATCGGCCGCGATGCCGTAGCGCTCGAGGCGCTCCGCCCACCAGTCCAGGCTTCCGCGCGGCGCCTCCAGCGACACCTCCACCGCCAGCCCGTGGCCCATGCGCGGGGGCGCCATCTCGGACCAGGGGAAGAACGTGAGATCGCTCCCCGGGTGCCCCGCGGCGTCGGCGTAGAAGAGGTGGTAGGTGCCGGGATCGTCCTGGTTCACGCTCCGCTTCACCAGGCGCATCCCCAGCACGCCCGCGTAGAAGTCGAGGTTCTCCTGCGCCGGCCCGGCGATGGCCGTGATGTGGTGCAACCCATGGACCCGCTCCATGCGTTGATGGTGAGGGCGCGCGCGGCGCGGCGCAAGCGTTTCGGAGGGGACGCGCGTCTTCGGGTACTATGCGGCCGATGCCCTTCTTCCTCCTGACGGCGGCCTTCCTCGAGGGCTTCGCGGTCACCCTGATCCAGGGCTTCCTCCCGCTCTACCTCCGGCAGTCCCTGGGGGAGCGGAGCTTCGCGGTGCTGAGCCTGGTGCTCGCGATCCCGGCCCTCGGCACCGCCGTCGCGAGCAACTTCTGGGGCGGCCTCTCCGACGTCACGGGGCGCATGAAGCCGATCATCCTGCTCGGCGCGGCGGGGTACGTGCTGGCGCTGGTCGGAATCCCCGCGGTTCGCCACGGGCTGGGCGTCGTGGCCTGGATCGGCCTCGCGTCGCTCCTCTACGGGACGCTCGCGCCGACGGCCAAGGCCTACGCGACGCTCGTCCTCCCGGAGCGGCGGGAGCAGGGGATCACCTACGTGCTGCTCGCCTATTCGAGCGGCTGGCTCGCGGGCTCCTTCGGCGGCGGCGGCCTGGTGGAGGGCGGTCTCGCTCCGGGGCTTCGGGCGGCGATGTGGACCTGCGCCGGCCTCACGGGCCTGAACGCGCTGCTTGCGTCCCGCTTCCTTCCCGACATGCGCCGTCCTCCCGCCCCGGCGCCCGAGCGGCACGGATGGGCCGCGGGCGTCGCGGCCGACCTCGCCGCCCTCTACGGCAATCCGCGCCTCTTCCGGCTCTGCGTCATCGCCTTCTTCTGCGTGGCGGGGAACTACCTCATGTGGGGCTTCTTCACGGTGTTCCTGGTGGAGCGGCTCCACGCCTCGCTCCGTGTGGTCCGCTACGCGCTGGCCATCTCCAGCGTACTCGGCGTGGCCGGGCTCCCGTTCATCCCGCCCCTGGTGCGGCGCTTTGGCGGCGCGCGCATGCTGGCCGTGGGGATCACGCTCTACCTGCTCATGTATTCGGCGATGGGGGTGACCCGGGATCCCATCGTGGCGGCGATCCTCTACGCGGCGCCGCTCTACGGCCTGGTGCACGTGAGCGCCAACACCCTGGCGGCCGAGGTCGCGAGCGTGTCGCAGCGGGGCGGAGGCCTCGGGGTGCTCCAGGGCGCCTACTCCATCGCCACGGTCGTGGGGCCGCTGACGGGCGGTCTGATCGCGGACCGGAAGGGGCTCGCGTCGGTTCCCTGGGTCGCCTTCACCTTTATTCTGGTCGCCTGCCCCCTCGCTTGGCTCGCAACCCGAAGAAATGCGCGTTGATCCGGTGTAAGAGCGGATGCTATGCTTTTCCTTCGGCTGGACGGAGCGGCCCGGCTGCAGGGGCCGAACCGGCCAACACCCCCAGGAGATAAGGACTTAGCATCGATGGCTCCGCGCCGCGCGGTCACTGCCGCGCTTACCCTGGCACTTCTCGCGTTTCCCCTCGCGGGCTCCGCCCGCACCGAAGCTTCCCAGCCCGAAAAAGCTCCCGCGGCCGACAAGCCCGGGGAGACCAAACCCGGGAAGAAGCTCGAATGGCTGGCGTTCGACGTCGCCGCCGACAAGGCCGCCCGGCAGAACAAGCACCTGATCGTCGACGTCTACACCACCTGGTGCGGATGGTGCCGCGTGATGGAACGGGAGACCTACGGGAACCCGGAAGTCGCGAACTACCTCACCGACAACTTCGTCCTCGCCAAGGTGAACGGCGAATCTCCGAACAAGCTCCACTGGCACGGCGAGGAGCTCTCCGAGCGCCAGTTCGCGCGCAAGGTCGGCGTGACCGGGTATCCGGCCACCTACTTCATGAAGCCCGACGCCGAGATGCTCGGCGGCGTTCCCGGCTTCATCCGCCCGCCGGACTTCATGGTGTACTCCCGCTACGTCGCGACCCGCTGGTACCAGAGGGGCGGGATCAAGGACTACGTGGATTCGCTGCGCACCGCGGCGCAGTAGACCGGCCCCGACACACCCTCCTGATCCATCGCAAATTGCACGGCCAGCCTCCGGGCTGGCGCGCCGCCGCCGCGGCTTCCGGCCCGGCACGTCGCTTGCCTCATCGAGGCGGGTCCCCGCCATTCGCTCCGTCGAACAACGCAGGAGGTTCTCGATGAGGTCCCATCGCATCCGGATGCCGTTCGCCGCGGTCGCGTGCGCCGGCGTCCTGTTCCTCGCCGGTTGCTCCGGCAACAACCCCGTGAATCCGAACGGATTCACCCAGACCGACGCCGACGACATCGCCGCCCAGGCGGGAGTGGCCGCCGCGGCCGGCGTGGTCACCAACATGGGCGCGGCCGACGGCGCGTCGGGAGGTGTCTCGGGATCCGCCGCGGCGCGGTTCACCCCGCTGCGCGCCGGCTCGTTCGCGCAGGCGGAAACGACGTTCACGGTTGGAGCCATCACGTACACGTTAGGCGTCACCTTCTACGACGCCGGCGGGAACCCGCTCTCCGGATACGGTCCGCTCGCCCACCGCATGCTGGTCACCACGCGCGCGACGGGCGCGGTCGCGAGCCAGCAGTTCAACGCTTCGGTGGGGCACGCGGGTTCGCTGGACGTGAGCGGCCTCGAGGCCTCTCTGGACACCCTGGTCATGAACGGTGCCTGCAGCGACTCGGTGGACGCCTCGTTCACGTCGCTGGACGGCACGCGGACGCGGTACTTCATCTGGCGGAGCGGGGCCGTGCTCACCGACGCGGCGCTGCTCAAGAACCGCCAGGCGAACCCCTACCCGCTGAGCGGCACGCTCTCCTACGTGGTCCATGCCGTCCGCTACCGGTCGAACCAGTTCGCCGAAGTGGAGAAGACCTGGGATGCCACGGTCGTCATCGTCTTCGACGGCACCGCGACGCCGGAGCTGACCGTGAACGGCGTCTTCCACTACCGGCTGAATCTGGTGTCGGGCGTGGTGGCGCGCTCCTAGCGGTCGGCTCGGCCCTAGCGGCTCGAACGAGCAAGCGAAAACGGCCGGCGGAGCTTGCGCTCCCGCCGGCCGTCTCGTTTCGTCGTGCGGCGCTAGATCTTGCGAACGTTCGCGGCCGCGAGGCCCTTCTGGCCCTGCGTCACCTCGAACTCGACTCGATCACCGTCCGCGAGGGTCTTGAAGCCGTCGCCCGCAATCGCGGAGAAGTGGACGAAAACGTCCTCGCCACTCTCCTGCGAAATGAAGCCAAAGCCCTTCGCCTCGTTGAACCACTTCACGGTGCCTGTAGTCACTGTGTTTCCTCACTCTCGGACCAGACGGCGCACGACCCTACGAAAAAGGCCGCTCGGCTCGATGCCGGCGGCTTGTTTTTGCGTCTCGTGTACTGACCACCTGCTGCCGAATCACCCCCTTGGATGCCTCCACCCCGGAAGGGATTCAGCCCTGCCACGGCCCGAAAACCCATCGGGGCGAGGCGCCGGACGCGCCCCGCCCCCTCCGAGTCGGTACTGCCCCGCGCCAAGACTAGAAGTGGTAGGCGAAGCCTCCTCCGACCACGAGACTGTAGTAGTCCTTCGCGGACTGGTTGCCGCTGAATCCGTTGAAGCGGGTCCAGTAATCCCGGACTTCGAGCCGGGCGGCGATGTTCACGTGCTGGAACTCCGCCCCCACCGAGCCGTAGCCGGTGAAATCGGTGTGCATCTTGATGTCGCTGTGCTGGATGTCGTAGGTCCGCGCCCCCGCGCCGGCGCCAAGGAACGGTCGGATCGACCAGTGGGCGTCCTCGGACGCCTGGAACCGGTGGAAGTACTCTGCTCCCGCGTCGTACTGATAGAGGTGCACGTCCTCCGCGGCGAAGCGGTCCTTCGTCCGCGGCGTCGCGTAGGCAAGCGTTCCGATGAGGTGGAATTTTCGACTCAGCTCCGCGCCTCCCTGCACACCGACCAGCATCGAGCTCTTCAGCATGTCGGCCTGGCTACCGGTCGGAATGTAGGCTCCCCCGAAGATCCGGTACTCCGGCGTCGTGGCGCCCCACGCCGTCCCCGCGGCAAGCGTCAGGAGCGCCGCGAGAATGATGGCCATCGTTCGCATAACCCCTCCTTGTGGCAACCGTTGGCTTCGGCTCCGTAGTGGGGGAGATTTGCGATTATCGTGCCCGGGGAGAGAACGGCGACGAGCGGTTCGAATTCGTCTGGTGGGCTTACGTTTGGACCGGGTGCGGCGGCGACGAGCGCGGAGTGGCGCGGCGGCTTTGCCTGACAGGAGCGTGGCCCGGCTGCCAGAGTGTCAGCCGCCCGCGCGAGCGATCGGTCTCAGCGAGGGGTCAGGTCCAGGATCCGGTTCGGCGCCGTGACGTCGGCCACCTGGCCGCTCGAGTACTCGAAGGCGCCCAGGTCGAGCGAGCCTGATGTCGTCCGCGCGGTCGACCGCGCGTCGTAGACGTATTCCCGCACCGGCGTGAGCGCGTAGCCGGTGGACGAGGTCCCGGGTGCCGTCCCCGCGTTCACGATGGCGGCGGGGGACGTGGACGTCAGGTGGAAGTCGTACGTGGAAGGCGACGCGAATCTCGGAGCGTTGTCGTACGCCGTCGAGACGTAGTTGTTGCCCGAGGTCACGCTTCCGCCCGCCCAGGGCGTTCCCGGGCCGTAGAAAATGTTGTTCCGGATGACCGTGGGGGTGCTCCCCGCGATCGAGATGAAATTCCCGCCTCCGCTCCGGTCGTTCACGATCGTGTTGTTGACCACGTAGAGGTCCTGCGTGTTGAGCGAGCTCTCGGCGCCGTAGGCGATGATCGTGCTGTTGTCGGTGTTGGGTCCCTGCTCGATCACGTTGCCGATGATGTACGTCCGGCCGCAGTCGGGCACGTCGATCGAGTAGCTCGCCGTGCCGTCCGACTCGTCCATGATGCGGTTGTAGAGGATGTAGTTGTTCTGGCCGCGCGTCTTGATGTTGTGCCCGATCTTGGCGCGATGGGTGTAGGTGTAGCGCACGGTGACCGACCGGCCCCAGATGTACATGTTGTGGGTGCGGCCGTCGCCGAGTCCGTTGTGGTCGAAGACGCTGTTCTCGATCAGCATCGAATCGGCGCCGCCGAGAATGCCGTTCTCGTTGTCATGGAAGTAGCAGTTGCGGACGACCAGGTACCCCGACGTGTCGTTCCGGATGCCGGCCCCGTTGCCGTCGGGGACCGACGCTCCGGTGAACTCGATGTTCTCCGCCGTGAAGTTGCTTCCGTAGACGACCCAGATCCCCTTGCCGCCCTCCTGAGCCCCATTCGCCTGGAGCACCGCCCGCCCGCCGACCGCGCCGGCGTAGACGTTGCTCGCGTTCCACGAGGTGACGTCACCGACGTACGTGCCCGCGTCGATGAGGACCGAATCGCCGGCCACCGTGGCCGCCGCGGCGGCGCGGATCGTGGTGTAGGCGCGGGTGGGACCGACGCGAAGAACGCGCGCGTCGGCCGAGCCGAAGAGCAGCGCGGCAAGGAGCGCTGCGGCCGGGAGGGTGCCGAAGAACGGGGTCGCGCGGGATGTCATGAACGAAGCGTTCCTCCAGACAACGAAATGACGCCGCCGGGCCCCTTGGACCGGGCGGAATGCAATGTGCGGCGCGCTACTGGCCGCCACCTGAACGCTGCCGTTCGCTCCGTCGGCCTGATCGCGTACAGCGAGGGCTCGACCGAGAGCGTGGCACATCGGACCCCTGTCCGCGGCGCGGCGTCCGTAACTCGTTATGGTGCCTTCTTGGATCGGCGGGCGTGGCGTCGCGAGGTCAAACCGGGCCATTGGGGTCGCGGTTCCGAAAACTCCGACTCGCCGCCGTCCCGGAAGATGAAGCATATCCCGTGCTTGGTTCTTGGGCTCTGCTGCGGCGATCGCGGCTGCCCCTTTCGGCGCGCGGCTCCGCCGCACGCGGCACAGATGATGCGGCACGCCTTTGGCTCGGCCGACATCCTTCGGCCATTGCTTCGGATACACCGGAAGGAGGTGCTTTCTCGTGAAGCGATGGACCAAGATTCTTGTAGCTTTGGGCATTGCCCTGTCATTTCAGACTGCCGCCAGCGCCAGCGCGCAGTTCAGCGCCACGCTGAGCGTCGGGGATCCTTACCCCGGAACGCTCACGTTCCGGACAGCCCCGGACATGATGCTGATCCCCAGCACCAACGTCTATACCGTCCGCGGCGCCACGGACTACGACCTGTACCGTTACAACGGGTCCTTCTATCTGGTCGACGATGGGAACTGGTACCGGGCCGATTCGTGGCGCGGCCCGTTCACCTATGTGCGGATGGAGAGCGTCCCACGGTCGGTGGTGACCATTCCGGCGGGGTACCGCCGGACCTGGTCGAGGAGCACGACCGACGATGCCTGGCGCGACAACAACACCGACAACGATAACGACAACGAGTGGCGCGGCACGGATCGGAGCGGCGACGTGACCACGACGCGGCGCTATGTCGTGCGCGAATCCCGCACCTTCCGTCCCGGGGTGCGCTACGGAGGAACCTACCTGACGTTCCGGCGCGCGCCGCGGATGGCGCTGGTGCCGGGCACCCGCGTCTTCTACGTGCGGGACAACACCTTCGATCGCGACCTCTACCGGTACGCCGACAACTGGTACTACGTCGAGAATGGCGCCTGGTTCGTGGCCGACACCTGGCGCGGTCCCTACTTCACCGTGCGCTGGCGGGACGTGCCGGCGTCGGTGCGGCGGCTTCCGTCGGAGTACCGGCGGACGTGGACGTTCGCGGGGGCGCGCGACTACGACCGGGACCGGGACGTCTATCGCCGGAACACCCGCGTCGTCCGCTACGGCGAGCGCACGGACTTCGTCCTGGACAGCCCGCCCAGCATGTCGATCATCCCGGGAACCAGCGTGTACTTCATGCGGGACGAGGCCGACTACGACGTCTACCGCTACGGGAACTCCTGGTACCTGGTGGACAGCGGCAACTGGTACCGCGCGCCCTCCTGGCGAGGCCCGTTCGTCCGGATCCGCGCCTATGCCGTTCCGCGGGCCGTGTTCACCATTCCGTCCGGCTATCGAAAGACCTGGGTTCCGAACATGGATTGACGGCGCGACGCTGCCGCACGCCGTCCGCAACGAGAAGGGGCTCCCGGTTCGGGAGCCCCGTCATGATTTCGGTTGG
>DATJEJ010000276.1:0-3824 GCA_035496795.1 Candidatus Omnitrophota bacterium | reverse complement strand
TCCTCCAGGGCGACCTCGTCCCCCGCGGCGAGCGCGTTCGAGCGCGAGGGGTCGGTATCGGCCTTGAGGCGGGGGGCCAGGGTCGCCTCGCGAACCGTGAGCCCGTCCCAGATGAGCGCGGTGACGCCGTAGACTTGGAGGACCGTCGGTCGTGCGGTTGTGGGCGTGGTCGGTACGATGGCGGGAGCATAGCCGCGGCGCCCGGGACCCCACAAGCCCCGAAGCCGCGCGCGCGGGTCGGTCCGTGATCGCGCGTTGTATCCCGGCCCGGGGGCGGCTAGAATGGCGGCTCGCATGAACGCCAACCTGATCACCTGCCCCCGCTGCGGCGAACGGCTCCCGGAAGGATTCACGCGCTGCGACGCGTGCGGGGCCTACCTCGTGCCGCACCCCGCGGGCTCCGCGGCGCCGTCCGCGCCGGGCAGGAAGTTGAACGTCGCCGCGGGCCCGCGACACGCGCCCGCGCGCGCGGGAAGCTCGCCCTGGGTCTATCTCGTGGTCGGTCTCATCGTCGGCGGCGCCGTGGGCTATGCGCTCCGCTCCGGCGTCGGGACGGGGTCGAGCGGCGGCGCGCCCAAGGGTCCGGCGGACGTGATGGCCGGCGCCGGCGCCGGTGAGGGCGGCGGCATGGGAGCCGCGCCGGGCGGGATGGGCGCCGGCATGGCCGGCGGACAGATGCCTCCCGACATCGCGGCCGCGGTGCAGAAATACAACTCCGCGCTCATGATGGATCCGAACGATCTCCAGGCGAACATCGGCCTCGGCAATCTCGAGTTCGATTCCCAGCAGTGGGACCGGGCGATCGAGCACTACACCAAGGCGCTCGCCAAGGACCCCAAGAACGCCGACGTGCGCGTGGACCGCGCGATCGCCTACCACAGCCTGGGGCAGGACGCCAAGGCGAAGGAGGAGATGCTTCGCGTCACCAAGGACCATCCCGAGCACCGGAACGCCTGGCTCAATCTCGGCGTCGTGAGCGCCGCCACCGGAGACAAGCCGGGCGCCATCAAGGCGTGGGAGCGCTATCTCCAGCTCGAGCCCAGCGGCACGCACTCCGCGGCGATCCGCGACGAGCTGAATCAGCTGAAGCAGAGCCCCTAGGCTTCGAGGCGCGCTCCGAGCGCGGCGACGACCCGCAAGAGCTCGGGGCATTCCGCGGCATCCGCCGCCGCGCGCCGCAGACCCTCGGCATCGTCCACGTCGTACCATTCCGGCAGCTCCGCCACCGTCCAGCCCGATTCCGCCGCGCGCCGCCTCGTCGCGTCCGCCACGCCCGGCGTGCCCCACGGAATTCCCGAGAAGATCGCCTCGCGCCCCGGACGGATCCCGATCAGGTAGTAGCCGCCGTCGCGCGCGGGACCGAGCACGGCATCCGCGCGATCGAGACGCTCGAGCGCGGAAGCGATCCGGGCCGGCTCCAGCGTGGGGCTGTCCGCGCCGATGGCCACGGCGCGCCTCGCGCCGCCTTCGTGGAGCGCTCGGAACGCTCGGTCCAGGCGCGCCCCGAGGTCTCCGTCGCCCTGGGCCGCGATGGCGACCCCTCGATTGGCCGCAAGCCGCGCCAGCCAGGGCTCGAGCGCGCCGTCGAGAAAGAGCGTCCACGAGGCGGGGACGGCGGCGGGGAAGCGGCGCAGGGTCTCTTCGAGGCAGACGCGGGCGACCGCGGCGGCTTCGTCCGGCGAAAGGGGCGGGGAGAGCCGCGTCTTGACCGTCCCCGGGCGGGGCGTCTTCGCGAAGAGCGCGACCGCGTCGCCGCTCACGGCAGAAGCGGCGGGAACGGCCCTCCGGTCCGCCGCAGGTGGAAGAGGATCTGCTGCAGGTAGCCTCGGCCCGGACCCAGGCGTCGCGACCAGGCTTCGAGCTCCCGGTCGTTCGCGCGCGTCCGGCCCGCCAGCTCCAGCGTCGCGCGCCGGATCCAGCGATCGACGGGGTAGGCATCCAGGCGGCATAGCCCGAAGAGGAGGACGCAGTCGGCGATCTTCGCGCCCACGCCGGGCAGCTCGATCAGCCGCGCCCGCGCCTCGTCGAGCGGCCCCTCGCGGAGCGCGTCCCAGTCGAGCGGCGCCTTGTCCAGGCGCCGCGCCGTGTGGAGAAGGTAGGGGGCGCGGAAGCCGAGCCCCACGGCGCGGAGGTCGCGCTCGCGGCGGCGCGCGATGGCGCCGGCGGGCGGAAAGGCGCGCCGCGCCGAGCCCGCGATCGGCTGGCCGTAGCGCGCGGCCAGCCCCTCGACGCCGGCCGTGATCTTCGGGATGTTGGCGGCCGCGGAGCCGATGAAGGAGGCCAGCGTCTCCCAGGGTTCCTGGCGAAGGAGGCGGAGGCCCAGGAGCGGCTCGAATCCGGGCAGGGCGCGGAGCGGCCCGGCTCCCTCGAGGTGGACGCGGGGATCTTCGTCGAGGCGGAGATAGCGGGCCCACGCCGCCGAGCCGGGATCGGCGCCGCGCGTCTCGATCCGGAGGACTTCGCCGTGCGTTTCCCACGCGACGCGGGCCTCGGCCCCGGCGACGACCCCCGACCACGCCCCGTCCTCCAGGCGCCAGCGAAACGCCTGCCCGCAGCCGAAGGTGAGCGCGAGATCGAGGGGGCCGTGCACGGGAAGGCGATGGAGCACGTCGCAAGCGTGCGGGGAAGCGCCCGCGCGCGTCAAGGAAAGCCCGGCGCGGGGCAGTTTCCGTTGACCCGTCCGGAACGCGCGTGTGAGACTCGAAGGCCATGCCCTTCCGTCGCTTCGCCGTCGCCGCATTCCTCATGGGCGCGATCGCCGCCGCCCTCGCGTGCCCCGCGGCGCCCGCTCGCGCGGCCGTCGGGAGCGCCTCGGTCCGGCTGGTGCGCCTGCTGGAGGAAGTCCCCGATTCGATCCCCGGCCGGCCCGGCAAGGTCCACGGCATCCGCCTCCATCTCATCTCCGGGAACGTGCTCCTGCTGCGGCGCGGCGGGGATTTCATCGCACTCCTGCCGATCGAGCGGCGCGAGGGAGCCGTCGACTCGCTCCAGTATTTCTATTACCTCGAGGGGGGCCCGCTCCTCTGGGTCTTCCCGGGCACGCGCGAGCGGGCCGTGCGCACGGTCGCCGACGGAGGCGACATCCGCTTCAACGCCACGCGCCTCCTCTGGCGGGACGGCCCCGAGGAGGGATGGATCTACTTCCCCGACGTGCCCGGCAACGCAGGACTCAAGTTCTCGGTCGTGAGCGGCCGGAACGTGGACCAGGTGGACCCGCGCGAAACGAAGTACTGGGTGGAGCTGGGGACGCCCGGAGCCTCGGGCTTCTAGCGGCCGATGGCGCGCATCCGGGAGATCCTGTTCGGGAATCTCGGGCTGAAGCTCGCGTCGCTCGTGCTGGCGCTCCTGCTCTACGCGCACGTCGTGACCGAGCAGCAGCGCGAATCGATCCTCCAGATCCCGCTGACGCTGACCGGCCTTCCCGACTCGCTCGCCGTGAGCGGGCACCCGCCCGAGCGCGTGGGCGTCAAGATCCGGGGGAAGTGGAAGGACCTGATCCGCCTGGGGCTCACCAGCCCCTACCTGCCCCTGGACCTGGCGCACGCCGTGCCGGGGCCCTTCCGCTCGACGATCACCGCCGACGACGTGGCGGGAAAAGCGCTCCCCCCCGAGCTCAGCAAGCTCGTCGCCGTGACGGAGGTGGAGGAGCCGCGGGCCGTGGACCTGGTCATCGAGCCGAAGCGTCAGAAGCGCGTCCGCGTGGCGCTGCGCTTCACCGGCGCGCCGGCCGCGGGGTACGAAGTCTCGGGCCCCGCCGTCGCCGTTCCGGAATCGGTGGAGTTCCGGGGGCCCAAGTCGGTGGTGGGGCCGCTCGACTCCCTCAG
>DATJEJ010000275.1:0-10957 GCA_035496795.1 Candidatus Omnitrophota bacterium | reverse complement strand
CGGGAGCGCGGGAAGGACCACCGCGAGACGCCCCTCGGCCTCGAGGCGCGCCGCGGCGGCCTCGGCCATCGCCTCGGCCAGGATCACGTCGGTGGCGAGCGGAAGGTGGGGTCCGTGCGCCTCGACGGCCCCGACCGGGAGCAGGGCGACGGCACGCGGGCGGTCGAGATCCCGCACCTCTTCCCAGGTCAGGTCGGCCCATTTGCGCGGCGCCACAGTTCCCTCCGAGTCGGGTCTTGCCGCCCGCAGGCCGGGCGTCCATCATGGGACCAGCCACGAAACTTACCATGACCTACGAGCCGCCGGAACGCCTGAACCTGGCCGATCACCTCCTCGACGCCCGCGTCCGCGAAGGGCGCGGCGGCCGGACGGCGCTCGTGACCGACCAGGGCTCGCTCACCTACGCCGAGGTCCAGGCGCTCGCCAACCGCTTCGGCCACCTGATCCGTGAGGCGGGCGCCGAGCCGGAGCAGCGGGTGCTGATCGCCCTCCCCGACGGCCCCGAGTTCGTGGCGGCGCTCTTCGGGACGCTGAAGATCGGGGCGGTCGCGGTCATGGTGAACCCGGGGCTTTCCCTCGAGGAGATCGGCCACCTTCTCGCCTATACCCGGGCGCGGGTCGTCGTCGCGCACCGGGACACCGCGACGGCGTTCGAGCGGGCCGCGGGCGAGGCTCCCCTCGTGAAGCGGTTCCTCGCCGCGGGCGGCGACCCCTTCGCCCGGGCGCTGGCCGCCGCCCCCGCCTCGCTCGAGACCTTCCCGAGCCACCGCGACGACCCGGCGATCTGGCTCTTCTCCGGCGGTACGACGGGACGGCCCAAGGCGGTGGTCCAGACGCACCGTTCCTTCGCCTACACCACGGCGTGCTACGGACCCGAGGTGATCGGCTATACCGAGAACGACGTCACGCTCTCCGTGCCGAAGCTCTACTTCGGCTACGCCACGGGGGCGAACCTCTTCTTTCCGTTCGCCGCGGGCGGAGCGTCCGCGCTCTTCCCCGAGCCGGCGACCGCGGAGACGGTGTTCGCGAGGATCCGGAAGTTCCGCCCCACCGTGCTCGTGAACGTCCCGACCATGGTGCACAAGATGGTGACCCACCCCGGCGCATCGGCCGAGGATCTGGCCTCGGTTCGCGTGGCGATCTCCGCGGGCGAGGCGCTTCCCGCCGAGCTCTACGAGCGCTGGAAGAAGACGACGGGCGTGGAGCTTTTGGACGGGCTGGGCACCGCCGAGATGTGGCACATCTTCATCTCGAACCGGATCGGGGCGGTGCGCCCGGGGACGCTCGGCACGGTGGTCCCGGGTTTCGAGATCCGGGTGTGCGACGAGGAGGGCCGGGAGCTCCCGCCGCGCGAGACGGGCTGGCTCCGGGTGCGCGGCGGCGCGCGCGCGATCGGCTACTGGCAACATCAGGAAAAGACCGAGCAGGCGTTCCGCGGCGAGTGGTACGTCACCGGGGACCTGGTGCAGCTGGACTCCGACGGCACCGTCACCTACTGCGGGCGCGGCGACGAGCTGCTCAAGGTCTCGGGAAAGTGGCTCGCCCCGGCCGAGGTGGAGGGGTGCCTGCTGGATCATCCCGCGGTGGCCGAGGCCGCCGTCGTGGGCGCCGCCGACGGGAGCGGCCTGGTGAAGCCGATCGCCTACGTCGTGGCGCGCGAGCGGCGCGAGGGCCTGGCCGACGAGCTGCGCGCGCACGTGCGGGATCGGCTGGCCCCCTACAAGCATCCGCGCGAGGTGGTCTTTCTGGACGCCCTCCCCCGAACGCATCTCGGCAAGGTGGACCGGGGCCGCCTCCGGAAATGAAACGCGCGCCCGCGACGTTTCCGCGGGCGCGCCGGTGGAACCAACCTCCCGCGGTTACGAGCGGGCGCTCCTCGAGGAAGAGCGCGACCGCGACGACGAACTGCGCGAGGTGGAGCGGCGGGAGGACGAGCGCGTCGAGCGGGACTTCCCCGACGTGGAGCGCCGCGACGTGGAGCGCGAGCGCTTCTTGGGCGACGGCACCTTGGCGCCCTTCTCGCGCGCTTCGGACAATCCGATCGCGATCGCCTGCTTCCGGCTGGTCACCTTCCCTCCGTGCCCCGACTTCCCCCGCTTCAAGGTGCCCTTCTTGCGGCGGCGCATCGCGCTCTCGACGGACTTGGAAGCGGACTCGCCGTAGCGGCGGCCGCTGGATTTTCTCTTGCGTGTCGGCATCGGTCTTCTCCTCTTGGATTGGCGCGAACCGCGTTCGCGCTCCCAGGCCCCGACCCCTCGTGCCTCGTTTTGGAGTGCACATCCCATGCCTACCTCGCCTCCTCGCGCGAACCGCCTTGACCCCCTCCGATGATGCGGGTACGGTCGCGGGAACAGGACCGTTTCCGCGCGCCAACCCATGGAGCCGACATGCCCCGCCGCGCCGCGTCAGCCCGCAAGAGCCCGTCCGCGCCGCGGCGCTCGCCCCCGCGCCAGAAACGTGCCCCGCGCGCGGACCGCTCCCGAAGCTCCGCAAGCTCCGCCGCCTCGAAGCTCCTGGACGGCTGCCTCAACGTCGCCGACCTGGAGGTCATCGCAAAGCGGAAGCTGCCCCGCCCGACCTACGACTACTACGCGGGAGGCGCCGAGGACGAGCGGACCCTGGCGCGCAACCGGGCGGGGTTCGAGCGCTACGCCCTGCTCCACCGCGTGCTCGTGGACGTCGAGCGGGTGGACACGAGCGTCACCGTGCTCGGCTCCGCCGTCACCAACCCGGTGCTCGTCGCGCCGACCGCCTACCAGCGGCTGGCCGATGACCGGGGAGAGACGGCCACGGCGCGCGCAGCCGGCGAGGCGGGATCGCTCATGACGGTGAGCACCCTCGCCACCCGGTCGCTGGAGGAGGTGGCGGCCGCGGCCACGGGGCCGCTCTGGTTTCAGCTCTACGTCTATCGCGACCGCGCCGTCACCGAGCGGCTGATCGCGCGCGCCGAGGCGGCGGGCTACCGCGCGCTCGTCGTCACGGTGGACACGCCCCGCCTGGGACGGCGCGAGCGCGACCATCGCAACGGGTTCACGCTCCCCCGCGGCCTGTCGATCGCGAACTTCACGGAGGACGCCGATCGCGCGGGGTTCGAGCGGTACGGAAGCCTCGCCGCCTACGCATCGGCCCAGCTGGATCCCTCGCTCACCTGGGAATCGATCGAGTGGTTTCGGAAGCGGACCCGGCTTCCGATCGTGCTCAAGGGGATCGTCCGCGCGGACGACGCGCGGCACGCCGTGGAGTGCGGCGCCGACGGCGTCTGGGTGTCGAACCACGGCGGCCGTCAGCTGGACGGCTGCGAGGCCGCGGTGCTCGCGCTGCCGGCGGTGGCAGACGCGGTCGGTAGCGGCGCCGAGGTGTACGTGGACGGAGGGATCCGGCGCGGCAGCGAAGTCGTGAAGGCCCTGGCGCTCGGAGCGCGCGCGGTGTTCGTGGGACGCCCTGTCCTCTGGGGGCTCGCGGTGGCCGGGGAGCGCGGCGTGCGCCGCGTGCTCGATCTCCTGCGCGAGGAGGTCGCGCTCTCGCTGGCCCTCGCCGGCTGCGCCGACCTCCGCTCCGTGGACCGAAGCCTGGTCGTCCCCTGCGCGTGACCGGCCTCCGGATCGCGCTCCGCCGCCCCGTCCTGGCCGCGGCGCTCGCCCTGGCGCTCTTCCCCGGCTGCCTCACGTACGAGAAGAGCCAGACCAAGGTCTCGTTCGACCCCAGGACCGGCGTCGCCCACGTGCAGACCACGTACTGGAACGTCGCCTCGACCGAGCCGGGGCGAAGGGAGCAGTGGGACGACTTCGAGCAGCTCGATTCCCTTCGCCGTAGCGACGCCTACTTCGCCACGAGCTATCTGCGGAGCCCGGCCGGCGGGCAGGTCGGGAGGCGCCGGGTCTGGATCGAGAAGGGCCAGGTGCACGCGTCGGCCTCGGTCGCGACGCGGGACTTGAACGAGCTCGCCGAGGGATGGAGCGCGGACTCCTCCGGCTACCGCTTCACGTCCAATCTGGAGATCACCGCCACGAACGGACAGCGGACCGACGACGAGAAGCCCACCGTGTTCTGGCCACGATCGGCGCGCTTGCTCTCGGTCGCCGAGCGGGATCCGCACTTCGGCGAAGCGGTCCCCTTCCGGTCCGAGATCCGCGACAGCCTGGCGAAGCGGCTCCCCCCGGTGGTGAAGGCGGCGCACGGGAAGCGCGCCGTGAAGCACAGGACCGTGCGCCGCGCCCGCGCCGGCTCCAGGCGGAGCCGGTCGCATTAACGATCCGCTCGCCCGTCTCGGTGCGGGCTTTCTCCTCGGCCTCTCGCTCGTGGCGCCGCCGGGCCCGGTGATGGCGATCATGTCCACCGCCTCGACCCAGGGACGGCCGCGCGAGGCGATCCGGACGGCGCTGGGGGCCATGACCGCCGACGCGACGTGGCTCGCCCTCGTGACCCTGGGCTTCCTGACGGTGCTCCGCCGCTACCCGCGCATCGTGGGCGCCCTCGGCATCGCCGGGGGTGCGATGCTCCTCTGGATGGCCTGGGACGGGATCCGGACAATACGACGAGGAGCCGCGGCCTCGTCGGCGCGCGGCTCCTATCGTCTGGGGCTCATGACCGTGCTCGCGAGCCCGTTTTCCTTCGGCTGGTGGATGGCCAGCGGTCCCATCGTGATCTCGTCGCTCGGGGCGACGGGCATCGCCGGCCTCTTCCTGTCGATCCTCGTCTACGCCGTGGCCATCAGCTACGCCCTCGCCTGGCTGGGCGCCCGCGTGGCGCATACCGCCACGGTGTTCGCCTGGATCGGCATCCTCATGCTCGCGGGGTTCGGCGTGCTCTTCATCGCCGAGGGGGCCCGCCTCGTCCGGGGCTAGTCGATCCGGGTGAGCTCGACCCGGCGGTTCCTGGCGCGCCCCGCCTCGGTGTCGTTCGGCGCGATCGGCCGCGTCTCGCCGTAGCCCTTCGCCTCCAGGCGCCTCGCGCTGATCCCCGCGTGGATCAGATAGGCGCGAACCGACTCCGCGCGCCGCTGCGAGAGCTGCAGGTTGTAGGCGTCGTCGGCCATGGAGTCGGTGTGCCCGCCGACTTCCACGCGCACCTCGGGCCACCGCGCGAGCGAGGCCGCGGTGCGGTCCAGCGTGGCCTTGGACTCTGGCGTGAGCTCGGCGCTGTCGGTGATGAAGTTCACCCCTTCCAGGATCAGCGTGCGGGATCCGTGCTCGAACATCGGCTCGCGCGTGTCCCTGAGGCCGATACCGATGCCGACGAGAACCTGCGTGTTGGCGACGTTCGCTCCGCCGAGCCCCTCGTCCCCCATCCACCACTCCTCGCGCAGCTCGATGTGGAAGCGGGCTCCGGGACCCGACGTGGGCCGGACGCCGATACCCAGCGACGCGAGCGGGCGTCCGAAGTCGTCGCGAGGCGTGGGAAGGTTCGCGTCGGCCCAGCCGAGCGCTCCGGCGAGGTACCAGGTCCCGCCGCCGCTCAGGTCGAAGTTCCGCTCCATGCCTACCCGGGCTTCCAGCACCGTGGAGTGGTCGCCCGGCTCGGAGTCGATGCGGCTGTAGACCCCGTCGATGAACTGCGACCAGGGGCGATCCATGTTGGCGCCGATCCGAAGGCCGACCAGCGGCGACCAGTTCTGCTCGCGGCCGTGGTTGACCAGGTTCGGATCGGAACCCATGAATCCGAGGAGGAGCTTCAGCTCGCCGGGATCGTCGTCCCGGGCGAGAGCAGGTGCGGCGGAAAGCGCCGCCGCCAGCGCGACGGCCACGACGGCCACGACCAGGATCGGCCGCATACGACCTCCATCTCAGGGTCTGTTGTGAAGCCCCTCGGGGCTTGGGATGGGGCCAGCCTACACCGGGCCGCGCCGGGCTTCATGAAATCTTCACCGGTTCGTGGCATGCTCACGGGGCGATTGCCCCTAATTTCCATCCGGAGCGCCACTTGAGCCGAGCCCGCGTCCTGGTCGTGGACGACGATTCCAAGATCCTGTCCTCCCTTCGCCTCTACCTGGAGCACGCGGGATACGAGGTGGCGGCCGCTGCGGACGGGCAGCGGGCCCTGGCGGCCGCCCGGGCCTTCCGCCCCGACCTGGTCGTGCTGGACGTGATGCTCCCCAAGGGGGATGGCCTCGCCGTCTGCCGCGCCCTCCGCGCGGAATCGGAGGTCCCGATCCTCTTCCTGACCGCGCGGGCGACGGAGGAGGACCGGTTGGAGGGGCTGGATCTCGGCGCCGACGACTACGTCACGAAACCGTTCAGCCCCCGCGAGCTCGTCGCGCGCGTCCGCGCGATCCTCAGGCGGGCGCGGGGGGAGTCCGACGAGGACGAGGTGCCGCGGCGGCGTTCCGGGTCCCCTGAGACGCGGCCGGCGGAGACCCTCCGGGTCGGCGCGCTCCGGATCGACCCCGCGCGCCACGAAGTGACGGTGCGCGGCGCGCGCGTGGACCTCACCCCGCGCGAGTTCCGGCTGCTCCACGCCCTGGCGCGGGACCCGGGACGGGCCATGACCCGCGACGAGCTCGCCGAGCGGGCGTTCGGCCCCGAATACGAGGGGCTCGCGCGCACGGTGGACGCGCACGTGGCGAACCTCCGTCGGAAGATCGAGCCCGATCCCGCGTCCCCGGTGTACGTGGAGACGGTGTTCGGGATCGGCTACCGGCTGCGCGCGGGCCGCCGGAGCAGCGATGCGTAGCGGGATGCGCCATGCTCCGTAGCCTGCGCGCGCGCCTTCTCCTGCTCGTCGCCGTCGTGGCGGGGCTCTCGCTCGCCGCGGCCGCGCTGCTCTCGAGGCAGGCGGTGCGCACGGAGTACCTCCGCCTGGAGACCAGCGAGCGGGCCGCGCGCCTCGGCGACGCGGCGGCGATGCTGGAGGCATGGCTGCGCCGGACCGGTTCGCTCGCCGGAGCCGATTCCGTGCTCGGGCGCCTGCGCCCGTCCGGCGCGCGGGGCCGGAGCGGCCTCCCAGGCGCCGAGTTCCTGCTGATCGCTCCCGACGGCACCGTCCTCGCCGCGAGCGCTCCCGAGTACCGGACCGCGAGCGTGGAGCTTCGCCCGGACGGCGGACTGGGGATCACGGTGCCGCGGCGCGAGGGGAACCTCGTCCGGGTTCGGCGCGAGGTCCTGATCGGAGGCCCGCGCGCGGAGATCCGCGGCCCCGACGGCGTGGTCCGCGCGACGCTGTATCGCCTACCCGCAATCCAGCCGGAAACGATCCCCCCGCCGTTCATCCTGTCGGTGAACCGCTGGCTCCTCCTGGCGGCGCTGGCATCGGGCGCGCTCGCGATCCTGCTCACGCTCGCGCTCTCGCGCCGCATCCTGGGCCCGGTCGAGGCCCTGACCGGCGCGGTGCGGCGCATGGAGCGCGGCGACCTGACGGCGCGCGTGCCGGTCCGCTCCTCGGACGAGATCGCGGAGCTGTCGAGCGCCTTCAACCGCATGGCCGCTTCGCTCGAGGAGAACGAGGCGTCGCGGCGGCGCCTCCTGGGCGACGTGGCGCACGAGCTGCGCTCGCCGCTCACGAACCTGCGCTGCCAGATCGAGGCGGTCGAGGACGGCCTCGCGACCGCGGACGCGGCGACGATGCGGTCGCTGCACGAGGAGACGCTGCTCTTGGGGAGGCTGGTGGACGACATCCAGGACCTGGCACTGGCCGAGGCGGGACGGCTCCCGCTCCACCGCGAGCGGGTGTCGCCGCGCGCCGCACTGGAGGCCGCCGCGGCCGCGTTCGCACCGCTCGCGGCCGAGCGCGGCGTAACGCTCCGCGCGGGAGGAGAGGTCGCGCCCGACGTGGACGCCGACCCCGCGCGGCTGAAGCAGGTGCTCCGCAATCTCCTCGCGAACGCGATCGCGCACACGCCGGAGGGCGGCACGGTGGAGCTCGACGCGAGCTCGAGCGGGGGCGGCCGGGTGGCCTTCACCGTGCGGGATACGGGTGCGGGAATCGCGCCCGAGGACTTGCCCCGCATCTTCGACCGCTTCTACCGGGCGGATCGGGCCCGCTCGAGGGAGACCGGAGGATCGGGGCTCGGTCTCTCGATCGTGAAGCAGCTGGTGGAGGCTCACGGCGGCTCGGTCGAGGCCCAGAGCCGGCCGGGAGCGGGAGCCACGATCCGCTTCACGCTTTCCCAGGCGCCGTCTTCATAGCTCCTTCATACTCTGGGACTATCGTCCCTGGCGTCGGCCGCGCGCCGCGGCAGGACCACGCCGATCCAGGAGGAATGACGAACATGCGACGCATCGCCCTGTTTCTGTCTCTCGCCCTTTTCCTTGCCGCCGCGCCGGCCAAGAAGCCTGCGCCCGCGCCGAAGACGAAGCCGGCGCCGGAAGCCAAGGCGCTCGAATTCCCGAACAACGAAGCGGGCCGCCACGCCGCCGCCTGGTTCGAAGCCTTCAACAAGGGCGACGAGGCGATGCGGAAGTACATCCAGGCGCACGTCGCCCCCTCCGCGCTCGCGCGGCGGACGGTCCAGGACCGGATGGACATCTATCACGACATGAAGGACGAGCGCGGGAGGGTGACGCCGGTTTCGATCGAGTCGTTCACCGAATCCAACGTGAAGGCGATCGCGCGCGGCGAGCGGGGCGGGCGGTTCGCGATCACGTTCCGCTGCGAGGAAGAGGCGCCTCACGGGCTCCTCGGCCTCCAGGTGGAGGATCTCCCGCCGGAAGAGGGCACTCCCGAGGGGATCGAAGAGGGCGGCTATTCCCAGGCGCCCGCGGGCCCCCGGATGAAGGAGGCGCAGGTGGCGGCGGCGCTCCGAGCGTACGTCGATTCCCTCGCGCGCGCGGACGCCTTTTCCGGCGCGATCCTCCTCGCGAAGGGAAATCGCGTGCTCGAGCGGAGAGCGTACGGCCTGGCCTCGCGCCGGTACGGCACGCTCAACCGGCCCGACACCAAGTTCAACCTGGGCTCCATCAACAAGGCGTTCACGAAGGTCGCGATCGAGCAGCTCGCGGCGCAGGGAAAGCTGAGCCTGGACGACACCATCGACAAGTACGTCCCCGACTATCCGCGCGAGGCGGCGTCCAGGATCACGATCCGCATGCTGCTGGATCACAAGGGCGGCGTGCCCGACTTCTTCGGCCCCAAGTTCCAGAACGCCGACCGCACGCAGCTCCGGAGCGTCTCGGACTGGGTGCAGTTCATCCGCGACATGCCGCTCCGGTTTGTACCGGGCACGCGCGAGGAGTACTCGAACGGCGGCTACATCCTCCTGGGCGCCGTCATCGAGAAGGCCTCCGGAATGGACTACTACGACTACGTGCGCCGGAACATCTACGCACCCGCGGGGATGAAGGACACCGATTCCTACCAGCAGGACGACCCCGTGCGGAATCTCGCCGAGGGGTACACGAAGTCCGCGGGTCGCGGCACCGACAGCCGCTGGCGCGACGCGGCGACGATGCACCCATGGCGCGGAAGCCCTGCCGGCGGCGGCTACTCGACCGTCGACGACCTCTATCGCTTCGCCCAGGCGCTGCGCTCGGGAACGCTGGGCGCCCGCGGCGAGGCGGGCATGGCGATCGCGGGAGGATCGCCCGGGACGAACGCGATGCTGATGATGCAGGGAGACTGGACGCTGGTGGTGCTCTCGAACCTGGATCCGCCCGCCGCGGAACGGGTGGGCACCCAATCGGGCGCCTGGCTCCGCCGGGCAGGGGTCTCCATGGGCGGCGCCACGCACCGGATCTCGGCCCGTCCGCTCGGCGCCGAGCACTCGGCTCGCGAGGAGATGCCCGCGTCCACGGTGCTTCCGGATGGGGGTGCCGCGGTGCCGATGACCTGGGCGGGGCACCTTGCCTCGGTCTCCGTGATGCTGAACGGGCAGGGCCCCTTCCGCTTCGCGATCGACACGGGCGCGGCGGGCTGCGCCCGGATCGATGCCGCGGTGGCCCGGAAGCTTGGCCTGCCGGTGGTCGGCGAGGCCCGCGTCGGCGACCCGAGCGGTAAGAACATGAAATCGGCGGAGATCGTCTCCATCGACTCCCTCGCCATCGGCGGCGCCCGCTTCGCGGATCTCACGGCCACGACGGGCGATCTCGCCGGCCACCTGCCCGGCGAGGCGGTGGACGGGATCCTGGGTTTCGGGCTCTTCAGCGAGTGCCTGCTCACGCTGGACTTCCCCGCCCTCCGGATGACGCTGGCCGAGGGTTCGCTGCCGGCGGACGGAGCCGGCGTCCTGCCCTACCGCGACGAGCGCGGGATTCCGTCCGTGACGATGCGCGTCGGGGGGGTGGACGTGGACACGGACGTGGACGCGGGCGCGATGGGCGGCTTCAGCCTTCCCGAATCGTTCGCGGCGAAGCTCCCGCTGGCCGAGCCGCCCCGTGTGGTCGGACACGCCCGAACGGTCTCCAACGAATTCGATATCAAGGCGGCGCGGCTGGAAGGCGATGTCGCCGTGGGGCCAACGACCTTCGCGAAGCCGATGGTCGAGTTCCAGCCCGTCTTCGACGTGGGGAACATCGGCGCGCGGGTCCTCCGCGATTTCGCGGTCACGTTCGATCCGAAGACTCATCGGATGAGACTGGCGCGCAGCGCCTAGGCAAGACCTTCAGGGGCGAGTAGGATGAAGCCTCCCCCGAGGCTGCCACCCTGACTCTCTCCTCATCCTGGAGGAAGCATGCCCGCGCCCCGATGGCTCTGGAAGCTCCCGCCCTGCCCCTGGCTCGCCCTTCTCGTGCTGCTCGCTCCGTGTCCTACGCGAGCCGCCGAAGACGCGGATGAGGCGATGAGAAACACCCTACGGCCGCACGCGCGGGCGCTGGAATTCGAGGTCGAGCCCCGGCTCGACGGCCTTGCGGGCTCGGCAACCATCTCCGGAAAGTACCACCTCAGCGCGCGAACAGCGATTCGCATCGGGTTCCTGTTCGCGGCGTCCGGCGGCGGTGGCTCCGCGGAGGATCGTCTGTACCAGGACACGCTGCTGATCGCCTCCTCCTCGAGCGGCGACTCGGACGCGCACACGATCAACGTGTTC
>DATJEJ010000274.1:0-4226 GCA_035496795.1 Candidatus Omnitrophota bacterium | reverse complement strand
AAGACGATGAAGCTGAGCGCGTGCGCGAGCAGCTGATTCAGATGAACGAATTGATCCATGCGCCTTCTCGGGCTCGGGAAGGGCGGCCGACCGAAGCACCCGGCCGGCGCCGCTTCCGGCCGGTTACTGGATCTTCCCCTGAAGGAAGAACATCGTGACGAACGCGTAAATCGTGAGCGCCTCGATGAAGCCGAAACCGATGATCATGGCGACCTGGATGCGCGGAAGCGCCTCCGGCTGGCGGCCCATGGCCTCCATCGCGCCGCGGCCCATGAAGCCGAGGCCGATGCCCGAGCCGATGGCGGCGAGGCCGATCCCGATCGGGAGCGCCAGGCCGAGTGTCGCAGCGAAATTCATGATTTCACCTCCTTCATGTCCGTGGGAAAGGAGCCGCCCGCGTGCGGCACGTCCGCCGGCGCGTGCTCCGCGTGGCCGTGGTCGTGCGCTTCGTGGGGCAGCATCATGTAGAGATACACCGTGGTCAAAAGCGAGAAGATCAGCGCCTGCACGATGCTCGTCAGCGTCTGGAGCAGCATGAAGAGCGCCGTGATGCCCAGCATGGGCGGCACCGCGAGCGCGGTCAGCGACGCCTTGAGACAGAGCGCCGCCACGCCGACGAAGACCACGATCAGCGTGTCCTCGCCGAAGATGTTGCCGAAGAGTCGGCAGGAGAGGCTCACCGGCTTCACCAGCTCGCCCAGGATGTGCACCGGGATCATGACCGGGAGCATGGCGAAGCCCACGATGTCCCTCGGCGACCCGGCCAGATGGTCCAGGTATCCGAGGATGCCCAGGTTCCGGATGCCCGAGACCTGCACGAACAGGAACGTGATGAGCGCGAGCGCCAGCGTCACGTCGAGCGTCGAGGTCGAGGACTTGAACCCCGGAATGATGCCGATCATGTTCATGGTGAGGATGTAGAAGAAGATCGCCATGATGAACGGGAAGTAGCGGTGCGTGTGCTTCCCGAGCATTCCCCCGACGACGTCCTCCATGCTCTCCACCACCCACTCGATGGCGTTCTGGACGGGCCCCGGCACCATGGCGTCGCGCTTCATGAAGATGACGACGATCCCGAGGAAGACGAGCCCGGCGATCCAGGCGAAGACGAGGTACTCGTTCGCGTGCATCCAGTGGACGACCGGATTCCCGGGCATCCAGTCGTTCAGGATCGTGAGCCAGTTGGGGAGATGCTGCTCGCCGCCGCCGCCATGCTCCCCGCCCTCGGCGGGAACGTCGTGCGGCGGCGCGTTCGGTGGCGACACCGTATGCGCGGCGGAGCCCTCGGGCGCCGTGGCTCCCGGGTGCGCCGCGGGCGGCGTGGTCTCTTCTTCCGTGACGGTCCGCTGGGCCAGAGCGCGCGAGGGATGCACCGTCGCGGCCGCCGCCAGCCCGCCCGCGAAGAGAGCCCCCGCGAGAAGCATCGAGGCGAGCGTCGATCCGGCGGCCTTCTTGGCGCCGAACGGCGACCGTCCGGGCGTGAGCGCGAGCATGACCGCCTTCAGGAAGATCGCGGCGAGTGGAGCCGAGAGACCGGCCACGAGCGGCCAGATCTCCAGCCGGCTCCATCGCGTGAGCGCGAACGCCCCGCCGTAGATGACGGCCAGCTTGAGACCGCCCCATCCGAGGACGCCGGCGCGAGCCCCGGCGGCATCCGCGGGAGCTTTCGAGAGGGACGCTTGTGTGAAGAGTTTCACAAGCCGTTCGAGAAAGAGGAAGTTGAGCGCCGCCAGAAGTTGCCCCGCGAGGAGCGACGCCGCGGCGTAGGGCCGCGAGGGTGCGAGGAGTCCCGCGAAGGCCAGGGCCATGATCCAGGACGCCCAAAGCGATCGGGAGAGGAGCGTCCCTTCCTGCGTCTTCGCGAAAACCAGCGGCTAGTCCTCCCTCTGGGAGAGCTTGATGATGTTGACCGTCTCGCGCACGCCCGCCACGAAACCGAGCGCGAGCAAGACCACGCTCAGCCACGGGCGCGTGTGAAACCGGTTGTCGAGATATTGCCCGAGTAAGTAACCGACGATGGGCGCCAGCGCGAGGATGAACGGAATCGTCGTCAGGAGCCCGACCTGCCGCCAGGCCGTGACCTTCTTTGGATCCTTCTCGGTCACTGCGTGGCCTCCGCGAGACGATCGCCGCTAAGCCCTGCGGCGGACCGCGTCTGCAGCGACATCGCGACGGCGACTACGAGCCCGACAGGATAGTGGGTGAGGGTGCGGCGGTCAACGGAAAACGGGGTCCGCAGGGTGTTGCGCGGACCCGCGCGGGACGACGTCTGTCGGCAGGTATGAGAAAGGGGGCGCGCGAGCCCGGTCGCCGGGCGCTCGATGGCGCCGCGCGGCTTCCGTTCGCGCCTCCCCCGAAACTTGAGGCGGGACGCCTCTTCGCCTCCTCGGCTTCACCGCACCGCGGCCCCGACTCCGCAGTGCTCTCCCCCTTGAGAGGACGCCCCGCCAATTCTTTCTTCCTCTATATGCGACCCCGGCTCATCGCCGGTGATCTCCCCCATCGCACCCTCCGTGCCGCAGGCCTGCGCGCCGAAAGCTTCCGTGTAACTGACTTTATTGCAGCATCTTGCTGGCAGAGGCCCGAATCCGCGGCGACCCTGCGGGCCTTGCCCCTGACCCCTGCCGTTGACTCGCGCCCCTCCCGCGGAGCCCACGGGTTCTCCGAAGCGCTTGGTCCGGCCCCGGTTGCGCCCTCGTCAACGCGGGGGCGCGCCGTGAACCGGCGTTGCCGCGGCTCCAGATGGGCGGCGCGTCTGCCGATATCGAGCGCGGGAAAGTCGCGGCTCCAAAGCCGCCGGCTCGAACCAGCGTTGGAGGGGACCGTGGCGGAATCGAAGAGCGCGGCGTCGCTCTGGATGGACGAGGAGCTGGAGGCGGAGCGGGTGCGCGCGGCGCAGCTGGGCGATCGGGAAGCGTACCGGCAGCTGATCCGCCACTACGAGCGCCCGGTCTACCGGCTGGCGTACGCGCTCACGCGCAACCACGACGAGGCGACGGCGCTCGCGGTCGAGACCTTCGATCGCGGGCTGGCCGAGATCACCCGCCTGCCCGAGGGGAAGCGCTTCTTTCCGTGGCTGCTCCGCTTCGCCCGGAACCTCTCGGTGACCCGCGCGCGCCGGCGCGCCGACGCCGGGGCCAAGGCTCTCGGCGGGACCGCCGCGGGGAATCCGTCCCCCGCGAATTCCGAGGCGCACCCGGTCGAGCTGGAGCAGCGGCTCCTGGATGCGCTGTGCGAGCTCCGCCCCGACGAGCAGATGGCGCTGGCGCTCAAGGTCGGAGAGCGGCTCTCCTACGCGGACATCGCCACGCTCCTCGACCACTCCGCGGGGGTCACACTTTCGCGGCTCTCCTCGGCGCGCGCCCTCCTCCTCACGCGCACGCGCGAGGGGATCGGCGATCTATCGTGATCCACCTCACGCTGAACCAGATCTCGGCCTACATCGACGCGGAGCTTCCCGAAGCGTCGGTCGAGCTGGTGCGGCTCCATCTCTCCTCCTGCCTCGAGTGCACCGAGCGCTTCGGACACATCGAGGAGCAGGAGGGGGCCCTGGCGCGTCTCCTGGTCAACGAGCCGGGGGATCCTTTCTTCGAACGGTTCGCGGAGCGGGTGCTCGGGCCGGAGCCGGTGAAGAAGGCCGAACCCGCGCCGAAGGCCGAACCCGCCCCGAAGGCCGAACCCTTGCAGAAGGCCGAACCCGCGCCTCCGGCCGCGGCCTTGGAAGCGCCGCGTCCTCCGACGGAGCCGCCCCGGCCCAGGGCCGCTCCGACGCCGATGCCGAAGGAAGCGCCCCGCCAAAGACCCGCGCCCAGGGCGCCGGCCGCGCGCCCGAAAGCCGCCGACCCGGTGGCGGGCGACGGGCCGCGAACGACGGGAGCCGCGCGAATCCTCCTGACGGTCGGGGCGCTCCTGGTCGTCCTGTCGGCCGCGGCGGTGATCGCGATCCGGCCCCGGATTCCGCAGCTTTCGTTCGCGCCTGCCAAGCGCCCGGTCGTCGCCACCGGCGCTCAGGACGCCCGGCCGCCGCGCGTGCCGTCCGCTCCCTCCGATGCGGCACCGCCTCCGGTGGTGGGCGGCTCCGACCTCCTCGAACGGGCGGCGTCCCGAAGCTCCGAAGCGGACCGCGCCGGAACGGCCGAAGCCCACGACGCTGCCGCCGCGGCATGGGAAGAGGCTCTGCCCGAGCTGGAGAAGAATGCCGACGAGCTCGCGGCCGGGAGGCGCGA
>DATJEJ010000273.1:0-25226 GCA_035496795.1 Candidatus Omnitrophota bacterium | reverse complement strand
AATGCGAGGAGATCGCGGACGTGCTCCGCGGCCTCGTGATCAAGCATGCCTAGCGCCGGCACGGTCGCCCTGATCGTCCTGATCCTGTTCGCCGTCGCGTTCGACTTCATCAACGGATTTCACGATACGGCCAACGCCGTGGCCACGGTCGTGTCGACTCGGGTCCTGAGACCCGGGATCGCCATCGCGATGGCCGGAGTGCTGAACTTTGCCGGGGCGATGAGCGGCACGGAGGTCGCGAAGACCGTGGGCAGCGGCATCGTGGGCTCCTCGGTGCCGCTCCATGCCATCACCACGGCGCTGCTGGCCGCGATCGCCTGGAACCTCTTCACGTGGTATCGGGGCATCCCCAGCAGCTCGAGCCACGCGCTGATCGGGAGCCTGCTGGGCGCCGGCATCGCGAGCCTCGGCATGGGCGCGGCACACTGGTCCGTTCTGATGAACAAGGTCGCGATCCCGCTCCTCCTGTCGCCGATCGCCGGATTCCTGACCGCACTCTGGCTGATGCGCCTTCTCGTACGGATCTTCGCGACGCTTCCTCCACAGCGCGTCGGTCCGATCTTCCGCCGCACCCAGCTCGTCTCGGCCGGGTTCATGGCATTCAGCCACGGCAGCAATGACGCGCAGAAGACGATGGGGATCATCACACTCGCTCTGGTGAGCGCGCGCGTGCTGCCGTCGTTCCACGTGCCCCTTTGGGTGATCGCACTCAGCGCGAGCGCGATGGCTGCCGGAACGTTTGCCGGCGGGCGGCGCATCATCCACACCATGGGGACGCGGCTGGCCCATCTCGAACCCATCCATGGCTTCGCGGCGGAAACGTCCGCCGCCACCGTGATTCAGATCGCGTCGCGGCTGGGGTTTCCGCTCAGCACCACCCACGTGATCAGCTCGGGCATCCTGGGTGTGGGGGCCGCCCGTCGCATGAATGCCGTGCGCTGGGGCGTGGCGCGCACGATGGTGGGGGCATGGATTCTCACGATCCCGGTGACGGCCGTGCTGGGCTTCGCGGCGACGTTTGCCGCCGATGCCCTTTTCTCGTGGAGCGCCTGAGCCCCTCTCAATGCCCCGGATGGGACGTGATGGCGACCTCACCCGTTTCGAGCAGCGATTTGAGATTCGAGACGATTCGAGGCCATCCGCCCGAGACGGCCGTGATCAGCTTGGACTCCGCCCGGTCGATTTCGTGGGTGATGGTGAGCTTCACCGCGTCGTCCACGGGCTCGAGCTCGATCGTGCACCGGCTTGGGCCTTCGGCCTTGAGCTCGGGCATCCACTCGTTGAACCAACGGATGACCATGCGCCGCGGCGGGTCGATCTCCAGGATCTCGCCCGAGTCGGTCAGGCTCCCGTCCGGACGGGTCATCTTCCAGGGTGAGCCCTTCTTCCAGTCGCATTCGACGGTCGTGTCGAACCAGTACTGGCGGATGAACTGAGGGTCGGTCAGCGCCTCCCACAGCCTGGCGGGTGTCGTGCGAATGAACGTGACGTAGAGGAAGCGGCTTCGGTTGGGTTGGGTCATGGCGGTCTCCATGCCGAGGCGCGTGCGGGTCAGTCCTTCTCCAGGCGGCGCTTCAGGTCGCGCAGAGCCTTGAGGCGCGGCCGCTCGAACTTGCGGATCCAGCGGTCGTAGATTTCCTGCAGCGGCACCGGGTTGAGGAAATGGAGCTTCTCCCGCCCTCGCCACTGCACCGCGACCAAGTTCGCCGCTTCGAGCACGTCCAGGTGCTGGGTCACACCCTGCCGCGTCATATCCAGGTGCCTGCAGAGCTCGCCCAGGGTCTGGCCGTCGTGAGCGTGCAGACGGTCCATGAGCTTCCGCCGCCCCGGGTCGGCCAGCGCCTTGAACAGCAGGTCCGGGTCGCTCATGCCCAGGATTATATGCAAGCAGTTACTTGCATGTCAAGAGCGCGCAATGGGTCCCCAGTCAATTCCCGCCAGCCCTCGCACGGCCGGCCCCGTGACCTGGCTCTGGCCCCCCAAAGGTCGGCCGGCCACATCCTTTCAACGCACGGGCCCTCTCCACCATCCAACCTGGCGAGTCCTGAAGCCGCGCTTCGCACCCTCGCTGGAGTGTCCCATGACCCGCTTGGTCTGGAGTTTCCTGTCCGCCGCGGTCATTCTCGCCATCGCTCCGCCGCCTGTAGCCGCCCGTCATGAGCCCGCGAATCGGCGTGCCGACCTCTTCCGTGACGAGGGCGGGCTGGGATGGGTCCTCGTGTCCGACGGCATCACGAGCGTGTCCGATGGGAGCGATCTCGAATCGCTGAAGGTTCTTCAGACCCGATACGGGGCCCGTTTCCTTCTCCTTCGTGACGGCGACGATCGGTATCTCATCCGCGACAAGGAGCTGATCGATCGGGCCGAGCATGCGACACGCTCGATCAAGCTCTATGGGAAGGAGATCGGCCTCCTGGCGCGCCATCGAGCCGGGGATGCGATCGCATCCAGGAAGGGCTCGCGGAAGATTGCCGCCATGGCGCAACGGGGCCCTCGGGACGAGTCGGAGGCACAGCTCGAACGCGAGGTTGAGCAGCTGATTCGGGACATGGAGACGCTTGGGGCCGATTCGCGCCCCATCGATTCCGCACGATCACGCGAGCTGGAAGGGCGCCGCGAAGTCGTCTCGAAACAGCTGCACGAAGCCGTTCGTCAGGGACAAGACGAGATGCGCCGTATCCTCAAGGACGCGCAAGCGAGGAATGTGGCGAAGCGAGTCGAGTAGCGGTGCGGCGCCCCTCAACCGCCGTGGCGGGTGATCAGGTCGTCGATCTCGCCGATGGAGAACTTGTTCAGGCTGATGACCCGCGCCGGGCCCCGGTACAGCGGCGGGATCATGTTGCGGGCCTGATCCTTGTTCTCGGCCTCGACGATGATCCAGGCGCGGTGATCGCCGTCCCGGCATCCGAAATCGGCGTGCGTCATGAAGTGGGACCCGGTCTCGAGCAGGAGCTTCACCGCTCGGGCACACGCGATCATCTCCGCCTCGTGGGGAACTTCGACCAGAAATCGTTGCATCGTCACCCTCCTCGGAAGTGGACTCTTCGGGTCACGATAGCATCGCCCAGCAGGGACCGGCAATCGGCACCCGACACGCCTGGGTTCCCGACGGACGACCCCGCCCTCATTGTCCCGGGCTCTCCAGCCGGCAATCGAATCCCCATCCCCCGCCCAGCTCGCTGACCGCCAGGACCAGGTCGTTGCGACCCTTCTTCAGGGGCAGGTACACGGCATCGTTCTCAGGGCTGACGATGCCGAGAAAGCCGGGGTCGCGGAAATACTGGGCGCTCCTGCCCCGGTACAGGATGCTCCCGTTCAGGAAGACGCTCACTTCGTCGCTGTAACCGATGCAGAGCTTCTTCACCTCGTCACGGGGCGACGTGATGGTGGTCCGGGCGTACACGACGGCGGTGCCGGGTTGGGGCTCCAGGCGCTTCGAGAAATCGTTGGCGAACGAGACCCGGGGATGTGGGCTATCGCGATACCGGTTGATCGCGACGAGGCCGGGCGGCTCCGCCTGGACCGCCTGCCAGCGCATGGAGTCGCTCTCGGCTCGCGAGAGCGGTCGCTCGAGATGGCGTTCGAGCGCGTCGTACGAGGGCGACAGGCTCCACTGGGTCAGGGTTCCTGGCGGCATCGGCGGGAGGCGCCGCTCCCATGGCGCGTCCGGCGATGGGCGAACCTCGAAATTCGAGAAGTAGGTGGCTCCGGTCAAGACGGCCAGGGCAACCCGGCCCTTCTCGACGCCGCTCTTCAGGTCGTCCATGACGAGCGCGGGCTTGGTCATGTCCGAGACGTAGAACTTGGCCTGCGCGCCGGTCAACTCCAGACGGAGGTGAAACCATTCGTTCTTCGGGATCTCGACGGCGGCGGTGAAGCCGGGGCCGTTGTACAGCTGCCAGTTGAGGCCCGTGTTGAGGATCGGAGTGTACTGAATGGCGTCCGGGAGCCCGGACTTGTGTTGTCGCAGATAGACCCACTCGGCGTTCGGACTGTCGCTCGAAACGCGGAACTCGATGCCGAAGAACCCTCGGCTCGCGTGGGTCGCGACGTCCACGTCGACGACTCCGTCGCGCAGCTCCAGGTCCCGCAGGGTCGCCTCCCCACCGTCCAGGTAGAGGCAATGGCGCCCCTCGTATTCGGCCACCTCCGCCCTGCCCTCCAGAGACCAGTGGGTGGTGTCCGGAGGAAACGAGGTCGCCCCTGGCGTCTGGGAGCAAGCCGCGCGAGCCACGAAGAGGGCGAGGGTGCAGGCGAGCGGGAATCGAGGCATGACGGTCCTCCCAGGTGTCCGATGTCGGTTCTGAAGCGGCCGGTCGACGGAGGAAGGGGGACAGGATGGTTAGAGCGTAGCGATCCAGCGTTGGTTGGACCCCGCGTGCAGCGGCTAGCCTCGGTCCAGCTCCCGCCGTGCCGCGCGGAGCGCCGCCTCGACATCCATTTTCGCGCCCGCGGCGAGGTGCGCCTCGGATACCGCGTCGCCCAGCGCCGCACGCACGGCTGCGAGCGCCGGGGATCGGCCTTTCCACCACACATCCGCGTCGTCGAACACCAGGCCCAGCTGTTCCAGCACTCGGTCCGCCGCTCCGAAGCAGCGCGCGGCATCCACGTATCGTTGTTCCAAGGCGGCGAGCTCTCCGGCCGCGAGGAGTGCGCCGGCGGCGCTGCTGTGTCTCGCTCCCAGCGAGCCCAGCGTGTCGAGTGCCTCGCGAAGCGGCGCCGCGGCCCCGAGCGCGTCGGCGCGGCGGGTGCGGATCATCGAGAGCGCCACCGCGAGCTGGGCGATATTGCCGAGGTCGCCCGCCGAACGGGCGAGGTCGAGCGCCTCCCCGATCCGCTCGCCGGCGCGCGCCAGATCCCCCTGGTTCCATGCCGCCGCGCCCAGATTGTTCAGCGTGACGGCCAGTCCGCGAAGGTCTCCCAGCTTTCGGTAGAGCGCCTGCGCTTCTTCGAGGCGGGCGGCACCCTCCGCGAACTCGCGTCGCGCGCTGGCCACGGCGCCCAGCCCGGTGAGACACCGCGCCGCGCCGAACTCCTCGCCCATCGCGCGAAAGATCGAGAGCGCCTCCTCGAAATATTCGCGCGCGCGCCGCTGGCCCTCCATGTCGAACGCGGCGAGGGCCCCGGCGGCGTACAGGGCGCGGGCGCGAAGCGCCGTGGGCGCGGAGGCGCCCGGGAGCGAGAGGGCCCGTCGCACCGCCGCCGCTCCGGTGCGCAGATGTCCCCGAATGTGCCAGAAGCGCCAGAGGGAGCCGGCGATGCGCAGCGCGGCTTCGGCCTCCGCGGCTCCCGCCGCCTCGATCGCCGCCAGCAGGTTCTGGTGCTCGGCGCCGATCCGATCGAGCCAGGCGGCTTGCTCGGGCCCGAGCAGCTGCGGTTCCGCGCGTTCGGCCAGCGCGGCCTCGTAGGCCAGGAAGCCGGCGCGCGCGTTGCCTTCTTCTCCCGAGGAGGCGAGCCGCTCCGCAGCGAACTGCCGGATCGGCTCGAGGTACCGATACCGTGTCCCGGCGCCCCGGGCGACGGTCACCAGGGATCGCCGCGCCAGGGTGTCGAGCAGGTCGAGAGCCTCGAGATCGCTGCACCCGAGCACCGCCTTGGCGCCGGCCAGGTCCCACCCTCCCACGAACACCGAGAGCGCGCGGAAGCTGCCGTGCGCTTCCGGCGGCAAGGCGTCCACGCTCCAGTCGAGCGCCGCGCGAAGCGTGGCGTGGCGGCGCGAGACGGTGCCCGGCTCCGCGCGCAGGAGACCCATCATGCGGTCCAGGCGGTCGGCGATCTCGCGGGCGCCGAGGACGTGGGCGCGGGCCGCGGCCAGCTCGATCGCGAGCGGAATCCCGTCCAGGCTTCGGCAGATGCGGGCGACGTCGGCCGCGTTGCCACCGTCCAGGGCGAAGTCGGACGCGGCGAGCGCGGCGCGATCCACGAACAGCTCCACCGACTCGTAGCGCATCAGCGTCCCCGGATCCCCCTCCGCGTCCTCGGGAACCGGAAGCATCGGCACGTCGTAGCTTCGCTCTCCCTCCAATCCGAGCGCCTCGCGGCCCGTGGCGAGGAGCGTGAGCCCACGACACCCGTCGCGAAGGTCCAGCACCAGGGAGCGGCAGGCTTCGAGCACGTGCTCGCAGTTGTCCAGCACCAGGAGCACGTCGGCGTCACGCAGTCGATCCAGGAGCGTGCGCGCGAGGGGAATGCCCGGCTGTTCCCGCACGCCCATCGCCTCCGCGACCGCGAACGGGACGCGGGACGGCTCGGCCACCGCGCTCAGGTCCACGAACCAGACCCCGCCGCGCGCCCGCGCCAGGGCGCGCGCGGCCAGGCGCAGCGCAAGCCGCGTCTTTCCCGCTCCGCCGGGGCCGGTCAAGGTGAGCAGGCGGCCCGAGGCGAGCAAGGACTCGCAGTCCTGAAGGACCTCGGCCCGCCCCACGAAGCGCGATCGTTCCGGAGGGAGGTTGTTCGGGGTGCTCGACGCGGTCCTCGCGGCGGCGGGGCTTGCGGCACGTCCTCGCCGAAGCAGGGCCAGCACCGAGTCCATGGTCGCCAGGCGGCGGTCGGGGTCCTTCTCGAGCGAGGCGGCAATCAGCTGCCGGATGGATTCCGGGGTTTCGGCCGGCAGTCGCGAGAAATCGGGATCGCTGGCGAGGACGGCCGCGAGCACGGCCTCGGACGTGGCGCCCGGAAACGCGGGCGTGCCCGTCAGGCATTCGTAGAGCACCGCGCCGAAGGCGAAGACGTCCGCGCGCGCATCGGCGATCCCCTGCAGACGTTCGGGGCTCACGTATCCGGCCGTGCCCTCGAGACTGCTTTGGGTCGCGTCGGGAGCCCGCCCCGTTCCGGGCCCGCTTTCGCCGGTCGTTGACGAATCGCCGGCCGGCCGGGCCAGCCCGAAATCCAGCACCTTCACGCGCCCGCTCGCCGTCAGCATCACGTTTCCGGGCTTCAGGTCGCGGTGGATCACGTTCCCTTCGTGCGCGGCCTGGAGCGCCTCGCCCAGCTGCGTCGCGACATTCAGAGCTTCGGCCATCGGCATGGCCCCTGTCCGAAGACGCGCGCCCAGCGTGACGCCCCGCACTCGCTCGAGCACCAGGAAGCGCGCCCCCTCCGCGGTCTCCTCCATGCCGTGGATCACCGCGATGCCGGGGTGGTCGAGCGACGCGAGGATCCGCGCTTCGTGCGCCAGCCGCTCGAGCGCGACCGGATTCGAGGTGAGACCCGCAGGAAGCGCCTTCACCGCCACCTCGCGATCCAGGCGCAGATCGCGAGCAAGATAGACGACGCCCATGCCGCCGCGACCGAGCTCCCCCTCGATACGATAGGGACCCAGCCGCTCTCCCGGCTGGAAGATCGTCGCCGGCTCGGCGGAAGCCTCGGGCTCTGGCGCCCCGGCATACGCTTGGCCGAGCTGCTCGATCAGCTTGAGCCCCGAGAGTCCTCGCGAGTCGCCGATCTGTCCCCAATCGACGCGCGTCCCATCCGTGATCGCCTCCGCGATGCCGGCGAGGTCGTCGGGCTTGTCGGATTGGGGACCCGTTTCAGGCTTCATCGATCTTCCGGGCCAGCTGCACCAGGGCCCGCGCCACCATGACGCGAGCCGCGTCCGCCGAGGGCCGGCCCAGCGCCTCGGCGATGCGGGCGTGGGAATAGCCGAACTCGATGCGCAGGATCACGGCCTGCTGCTGCTCGCCGGGAAGCGTGGCGAGGGCCTCCTCGAACCGGCGCAGGCGGTCGGCGCCGATCGCCTGCTCCACGGCCGATGGCGCCGTGTCGGGAATGGTCTCCTCCAGGCGCGAGGGGGTCGGTCGCCGGTTGGATCGGCGGGCTTCGTCGCGAACGGCGTTCAGGAGAATCTGACGCAGGTAGGCGAGAAACGCGCCCTCCCCTCGATTCTCGAACGAATCGATGCGGCGAAAGGCGCGCAGGAGGACCTCCTGGACGAGATCCTCGGTATCGCGCGCATCGCGGATCCGCGATGGAAAGCGGTTCCGCGCCCAGTGGCGCAGAACCGGCAGCAGTCGCGCAAGAAGGCGTTGCCCGGCCAGGGTGTCGCCGGCGCGGGCGCGCGCGATCAAGACTCCGGTCGTCTCGTGAGGCTTCGCACCGTCGCCCTCGCCGGGGGCGCGTGAATCCATGCCGACCTCCCCGCGTGAAGAGGTCGTGATTATACCGTCGGGACACCGCTCGGCGCTCGCGTGGACGCACGGCCTACTTCACGCGCGCAATGAGGCCGGGCGGCCGATTTGGGTGGCCATCGTTCCTCCGGTGTAGGCGTCAGCGGGATGGCTGGGCTGTACCTCGAAGAAACGACCCCCGGACTCGAACCGAACAACGGGTCAGTACGTCTTGTCGGCCTCCTTATCCTTCTCCTTCTTCTTCTCCCGATGCTCCTTCGCCATCTTTTGATCCCAGTGCTCGAGCAGATCATCGTATCGCCGGTCGCCTCGGAGGGGGTCCAGGTCGGAGTCCGAGCCCACGTGCTCTCCGATCTCGAAGCCGGCCTTGTCCGCCTTGTCGAGCCACCGGAAAGCGTCGTCGACGTCTCCCGATCGTGCCGCGCAGCAAGCCAGGTTGTACATGACCGTAGGGCCCTGATAGCCCAGCTCGAGCGCGCGCTGGTAGGCGGCGGCGCCTCCCTTGGGATCACCCGCTTCCAGGCGGGCGAATCCCAGATTCGCCCACGCGCGGCCCAGGTTGGGATGCTCCTTGGTGACCCGCTCGAAGCGCGACAGCGACGCACGCCAATCCTCGGGGCCCCTGAATCCGAACGGCATGGATCCGAAGAGCTGCAGGTCCTTGGTCAGGCGAACCAGCTGATAGAAGTGGGGATCGCCTTGGAGCAGCCGCAGGTCGTCGTCCTGGACCATGACCTGGCTGTTGTCGAAGCCGTTCTCGATGGCGCGTTCCAGGGCATCGAACGCGCGCCGCTTGTCGCCATGCAGCGCATAGGCGCAGGCGATGTTGTACATCGCGTTCGTGCTTCCGGTCTGTCGGACCTCTTCCTCGAACGCGGCGACCGCCCGATCGTACTGACCCGCTCGCAACAGCCCGATGCCGGACTGATCGTCCGAGCGGGAACCGGCGACCTGGTACACCGGAGGCGGCGCGCTCGCCACAACCGGAACCGGCATGCTGACCGCCACCGGAACCGCGGGCGGCTGGGGACTCGCGAGCGCCTCGAAGCGGGGATCGGCCCGGAGACCCTCGAAGTTGGGATCGGACGCCACCTCCGTCCCATCGAACCCCGCTTCGATGGCGGCTTCGAGCGTCCTCATCGCGTCCTCGTTCGCGCCGGCTTTGGCCAACGCGCCGGCCGCCCGGTACAGCGATTCAGGGCACCGATGACCCGCCGCGACCGCGGCCAGGTAGGAGGAGGCGGCCCGGACGTAGCTACCCTCCTGGAATGCCTCCTCGCCGGCGCGGAAGCTTTCCTCGCCCGCCTTCGATTGTTCGGGGGACTGCGGCGCGGTCGGCTCTCCGTCGAGGATCGCGTGAACCGCGGATCCCTGGTCGTCTGCCGTTACCGATGCCGTCGCCGACGTCGGGTCGACGAGCCGACCCACGGGATGAGCGGCCACGACATGGACCGTGGCGGTCAAGACCAGCAACAGGGCCGCGGAACCGGTCGTCGCGATGAATCCGGCACGAGACACCGGCCCGCGACGCTGTTTCGCCGAAAGGATCGAAACCAACCGGCCTTCGAGATTCGACCGTTGCGCCAGGGCCGGAGCGACGCCCGCGAAGGGGTCGGGGCGCGCTATGGAGCGGACGATGGCGAGCAGGCGTTCCGCGTAATCCGTGGGGCGCTCGCCGGCGGCCAGCACCAGATCGTCACAGCATCGCTCGCACTCCCGCCGAGCGATCCGGGCCAGCATCCACACGAGCGGATGGAACCAGAACAGCGAGGTGACGATTCGACCGAGGAGAAGGCCCATGCCATCGCGCCGCGCCACGTGGGCCACTTCATGGAGAAACACGACGCGCAGCTGTTCCCGAGTCCAGAGACGGGCCCCCAGCGGCAGGAGGAGCACCGGGCGATAGAATCCCCAGACGACGGGAACGCCGATGTTCGCGCTTTCACGAAGGTCCACCGGGCGGGAGACGCCCAGCCGCTCGCGCGCCTCGTCCAGGTCGCGTCGCAAGGAGGCTTCTTCGATCCGTCGCGCGCGCCGAGACGTGATCCATGCGGCAGCGAGAGAAAGGAAGAGATGCAGGAGCAGCGCCGTCGTCACCGCGAATGCGGTCAGAATCGCGAGCGCAAGGAGCTGGCTTCCGGAGACGTGCGGCGAGGCGGGCGCGGCGATTCCCGTCACGGCTCCGACGCTCGGCCCTGGGAAGCCGGCGCTCGAGCTCCCTGCCCCGCCGGACGCCGGACTCGGACGCTCCACGGCCGACGCCGACACCGGCTTCGCCGGCAGGATGGGGAGGGAAACGCTCGGGAGGAGCGCCCAGGCGATGGGCAGCGCGATCAGGGCGGCGAGCGTGGTCGTCGCGGCCAGATGGCGCTTCGCCGCGGAGGCGTGTCGAAGGAGCTCGCAGAGGCAGCCTCCAACGGCCGCGATCAGGGTGACTCGAACGAGCAGGGACAGCAGATCGCCCCAGCTCGCGCCCGCGAGAATCGAAAAGAGGGCTCCCGTCGAAAAGGTCATTTGCGTTCCTCGTTTCTGGCCTGCTCGATCAGCTTGGCCATCCGGTCCAGCTCCTGAGGGGTCAGCTCGGTGCCGGGCTGCTCGAGCAGCGTCAGGACGGCGCCGGCGGCGGAACCGTTGAAGAAGGTCGTGAGCAGATGCTCGATCGCGCCCTGCCTGGCCTTGTCTCGGGCCAGGACGGGCTTGTAGACGTAACGGGTGCCGTCCTCCTCGTGTTTCAGAAATCCCTTCTGCTCCAGGATGCGCAGCGTGGCGCGCACCGCGGAGTAGCTGGGCGGCGACGAGAGGCGAGACTGAATCTCGCCCGCGGTCGCGCTCGTTCCCTCGGACGCATAGACGATGTCCATGATCTCCCGCTCGCGACGGCTCAAGGTCTTCAGTCGTTTCACGGCCCCTCCCGATGCTGGGTTTTTAGCAGTGCTGAATTATTAGCACCGAGCCCCGCGGGCTGTCAATATGCAAAGCGTTGGCGCCGCCCCTGGTCTTGCGTTCCGATGCAACTACCAGTAAGTCAAAGGATTACAATTGAGCGATGGCGTCCCTGCCACGGCTGAAACGCGGTTTTCAGATCCTGTTGTGGATTGCGATCGCCGTGTTGGGCACCTATGCCTTCACCCGGCTGCGCTGGCGGCTCGAAGAGCGCTATCCCTTGGTCAAGTTCGAGCAGACGCGCGACGCACAGCAGTTCGTCAGCCTGCGCCAGTACGCGGCGCGCGAGGAGCTGGGGTCCTTCCTTCCCTCCCACGACGCCCAGATCGCGATCGGGGAACGCCTCCTGCGCGACGTGCTCACGCGCTCCCTCCCCATCCGGCAGTCGTTCGAGCAGGGTCGCTACGAGGCGCGGTTGGACCGCGCGCGCCTCGAGCTGGAGGATGGCCTGGCCTCGATCCGGATGTTCGGCCAGGTGCGAAGGGTCGATCCCAAACGCACCATCCAGGCGGACGTCGAGCTGCAGACCCACATCGACGTCGTGGAGTTCCGCCCCGACGTCGGGACGATCCGGGCGGGGCTCAGCGTCACGGGCGCGCACGTGATCCGGGCGGGTCGCGGCTCCGAAAAGACCTTCATGAAGCCCGCGGCGCGATTCTTCGGGGGGCTCAAGGTCGAGGATTGGAATCGGGAGCGCCTCAGCCTGGAGCTGCCGATCCATCTCGATCAGGAGATCACGATCCCCGACGTCAACGGCGAGGTTTCGCTGCGGGCGCGCCGCATCCCGCTTCGCGTCCGTGTCTCGGCCCTGACCGTGCTCCAGAACAGGCTCGTCCTCAGCCTCTTCCTGGAACGCGACGCGGACGCCGGCGAGTCCCCGCCGGTGGAGACCGGGCGAGTCGTGCTGAGGCCCCGCGCCCGCGAACAGATGGAAGAGACCGCTCGGCGCCTCTTCGAGCAAGGCCATGGAGCCGCCGCCCGCGACAGCATCCTGCGCCGCGTGCGGGCCCTGGCGGCACGCGACTCCTTGTGGCAGGGAATCCTCTCGTCCGACCGGGACGTGGTGGTTCTCCTGCCCCAATCGCTCTGCCAGGTGCTCTGCAACCGGGTCGCCCGGAGTTACCTCCAAGGAGTCCAGCTCGACCTGGATCCCAAGGTCTCCGTGCACCTGGATGAGCAGATTCGCGTGCGGGCGCTCGGGGGGAACGTGGGCGCGGGCAAGATCGTCGGCGATCTGCGCGTCACCAGTCTGCGAGGGCGCCTGCGCGTCAGCGAAGACCCTCGACTCGCGCTCGTCCCGCCCGACGGATTCGAGATCGTAGCGCCGGTTCGTGTTCAGGAGGGACAGGGGAGGGTGCGGCTCGACATGCGTTGGGATCCGAGCTTTCTGGTGAGCATCGTCTGCCGCGGGTTCGGCTTTGGAGAAAGCCTCAGCGGTGATGTTCTTCCCTTCTCGCACGTTCTCCGGACCCGCGTCCGCTTCCAGACCCGAGGCTCTCGGTTTGTCGGCCGCCCGATCGTGCGTTCCGATCGAGTGGCCGTGCCCTGCGAATTCACTCCGGCGTCCTACACGAAAGTCCGTGCCGCTCTCCTCGAGCAGGACCGCCTGCTTCGCTGCGGCCTGGTCATGGATGCCGACACCGTGCTCGAGAAAGTGCGCGGGCTGGTCCGGCACAGCGTGCGCTTCACGATGCCACGCACGCTGTTCAAGCCGTTCGGGTTTCCGTTGTTCCTGGAAGAGGAGTACACGGCGGGAGAGTTCCGCATCGCGGCCGTCGCCCGGAAACCGGAGGTCGTGGTGCGCCAGGACTACGTACGCCTCGGCTTCAACGCCGAGCTCGCCGTCCGCAACCAGCAGATGATCCGTCCCGGAGGAGAGGCGATTCCCAAGCTCCAGGCCACGCCGCCCTCGACGAAGGCTCCTGCCGAGTCTCTTCGTCGTTGAAACGTACGATCGATCCCCTTACCCCTCGCGCCGATGTCGATCTCATCCCCGCGCCGGCGCGAGCAACCGCGCGAACTGCTCCAGCTCCTCGGCGTTGAGGTCCGAGACGATCCAGTAGGCCATGGACTCCTTCCGTCCGTGGATGACGTGGAATCCCTGCCGCGTCACGGACCGGGTCATGGCTTCGCCGTTCTCCGTGGTGGGCCAGACGAACACGTTGATCACGTGCTTGTGGCGCTCATAGACGAGGGCCGCGACCGATCGGCCGTGGAGATAGTCGAGGCGTCCCCCGATCAGGGGATAGCCCTCGGCCGCGAAGTCGGTCACGGGCGGCGAGAAGTCCAGCTTCCCCGCGAACCACGGCTTGACGGTGTGCTGGTCGGTCGAGGCGACGTCGGTCAAGTGGCCGGCCATCAGCGAGCGGACGTGGCCCGTCACGACGTCGCCCACGATCGCGTTGGACTCGGCGATCGTGGACTGAGACCCGGCCAGCCAGGCGCCGCCCGCCACGAGCACGAAGGCCGCGGCGGCGCCGACCCATTGCCACGCCCAGCCCGCACCCAGGCCGAGCCAGCCCGACCGTGGCGTCGCGGCGTTGAGGTCGCGCACCACCCGCGCTCGCAGCGCCGCGGGCGCCTGGTGGTATTCGAGGCCGCGGCGCAGCCCGTCGCGGAGCCGGCGCTGGCGCTCCAGCTCGGCGGCGCACGCTCCACACGACCGCACGTGCTCCGCGACGGCGTGGCTCGTGACGGGATCGAGCTCCTCGTCGAGAAACGCTCCGAGACGGTCCCTCACCTCATGGCAATCCATCTCGGGCACCCTCCTCTCGCGCCGCTCCCAGGATTCGGGAGAGCCGCTCCCGCGCCCGCGCCAGCCGCGACATCACCGTGCCGACGGGCACGCCGGCGATCTGCGCGATTTCCTTGTAGGACATGTCCTCCAGCTCCCGCAGCACCAGCGCCTCCCGGAACTCGACCGGGAGCTGCGCGAGCGCCGCGTCCAGCGAGCCCGCGGCCAGCACCCTGTCCAGGTCGGCTTCGGGCCCCGGCGTCGGATCCGCTTCCGTGTGCTGCTCCTCGTCGAACATCACCCGCTCTCCCGCCGCGCGGCGGCGGCGCAGCTCGGTGAAGCACGCGTTGCGCACGATCGCGAGGAGCCAGGCGCGGCCGTCGCCGCCGCGGAAGCCGGCGAAGTGGCGGATCGCCCTCAGGCAGGATTCCTGGACGGCGTCCTCGGCATCCTGCGCGTCGCGCATCAGGTGCCGCGCCAGGTTGTAGGCGGCGTCGATGTGGGGAAGAACCTCGGCGTCGAAGCGCTTCCTCGCCTCCGGCGAGAGAGGGGGGCCGGGGTTCGCCGTCTCCCGCTTCCGGCCGGAGATCATGTGCCGCATTCCATCCTTCTGGACTCGCGCACGACTCCGTTTATTCCCGGCATCGGGGACCTTTCTGCGGCGGGAATAACTTCGCGAGCCCCCGCGTCGGGTCGGGTGTAGCGAGACATCCACCCCAACCCGGAGGCACGCCATGAATCGCTCGCATCGCAGCCGCACCCTTGCAGGCAGCCTGTTCGCACTCGCGCTCACGCTCCCCCAGGCGGGACATGCCGCCGTCCCGGCCAAGCCCCAGCCCACCGTCGTGCAGGTGCGGCTCTCGGAATGGAAGATCGCGCTGACTCCCGGGACCGTCCCGCCCGGCCCCGTCGTCTTCCGCGTGACGAACGCGGGGTCGATCGACCATGCGTTCGAGGTGGAGGGCCACGGGGTGGAGCGGAGCACGCCCCCACTGAGGCCGGGGGCGGACACGGCGCTGGAGATGACCCTCGCGCAAGGCAACTACGAGGCGTACTGCCCCGTCGGGAAGGGATCGCACCAGATGCTGGGGATGAAGGGGACCCTGAACGTCCAGAAGACCCGCGCCGCACGGGTCGCGGCGGTCAAGACGCCGGCCACCTCGCTGGCCATGAGTCATTCCGGCATGGACATGGAAACCAGGGTTGCCGACGGCATCCCGGCCGTCCAGGCGATGCGCGTCGTCGGCGGCGGGCCCGTGATCCAGATCCTGCCCGGCCCTTTCCCGTTCGCGGACAGCGCGCTCGCGGTGATCCGGAGCCGTCCGCCGGACCAGATGGCCGATCTCGACAAGAAGTCGCACCTGGGTCCCTATTCGAACAATGTCGTCGCGATCCACGGAGACATCTCGCTCGTGGCCTTCGACCGCGGAGCCCATGGCGACTCCGTTGCGGGCGAGGCCACGCTCACGACTCCGGACGGGGAACACTGGAGGATAGTCCTGGACGGCGTACAGACCAAGGACATCCCCTACAACCCACGCTTCGGGGGCGTCATCATGGGCCTCTATTACCACGGGGCGTCCAACGTGCATACGCCGCTCGTGCCCACGATCCAGAGCTCGCTCGCGCTCTGGGCCTTCGCGCACGTGTACAAGGGCGATCGCCTGCTGACCGACCATGCGATGGTCCATATCATGTTGCTCTCGAGAACCCGCAAGCCCGGCAGCTGGGCACTGGACTGCTGGGACTGCACCGACCACCCCGTCGAGGAGCTCCAGTTACAAGTGACGCCGGCGCCGGACGGGCCGCCGCTCGATTCGCCGGGTGGGTTCCTGTTCGTCAACTGGGAGAAGTCGGTCGGGAAGCCGCTCTTGCCGCCGACGGGCGACCGACACGCGGACGCCGCACCCGGCGCCCCGGCAACCCTCTCGAACTGACGCCGAGTTGAAACAGGAAGGCCCCGGCTGCTCTCGCGGCCGGGGCCCCTTGGATCACTGGCTGCTGCGACTGCTGGCACGAGGCGCTCCGGAGGACTAAGCTACGGCATCATGGCGCTTTCCCCCAAGTCTCGGTTGGGCATGTACGAGATCCTGGGGCCGCTCGGAGCCGGCGGCATGGGAGAGGTCTACCGCGCCAAGGACTTGCGGCTGGGCCGTAATGTGGCGGTGAAGGTGCTCCCTCCGGAAGTGGCTTCCTCCCCGGACCGGCTGGCTCGGCTCGATCGTGAGGCACGCACGGTCGCGGGGCTGAATCACCCCAACATCGTCACCCTCTTCTCCATCGAGGACGAGGGCGAGATCCGCTTCCTCACGATGGAGCTCGTCGAAGGACGACCTCTCGTCGATTTGATCCCCTCCGGCGGACTCCCCCTTTCGCGGGTTCTCGAGCTCTCCATTCCTCTCGCGGACGCCTTGGTCGCTGCGCACGAGCTCGGGATCGTCCACCGCGACCTGAAGCCAGGCAACGTGATGGTCACGTCCGATGGCCGTGTGAAGGTCCTGGATTTCGGACTCGCCAAGATCGTCGCCACGGACAAGCCGGCCGGGAGCGACGCCGTGGCCGACACGGCCCCCACTACCGACCGGGGGCAGCTCCTGGGCACTATCCCCTACATGGCCCCTGAACAGATCCGGGGCGAACGGGTCGACGTTCGAGCCGATCTCTTTGCTCTTGGGATCATTCTTTACGAACTTGCGGCTGGCCGCCGGCCCTTCACGGGTGCGACCTCGGCGGACGTGCTCTCCTCCATTCTTCGCGACAGGCCGGATCCTCTCACCCGAGCTCGGGCGGATCTCCCGTACGATCTGGAACGCCTCGTCGACCGATGCCTGGAAAAGGATTCTCGGGAGCGTCCATCGGCGTTGGATGTCCTCCACGAGCTCCGGCGGATGAGGCGCGAACTGGAGGGGCAGGCATCCGAGCCGCACGCGCCCGCGAGGGCCGCATCCATTGCCGTCCTTCCGTTCGTGAACCGAAGCGCGGACCCCGAGGACGAGTACTTCTCCGATGGCCTCGCGGATGAATTGCTGAACGTGCTCGCCAAGATACGAGGCCTGCGGGTGGCCGCCCGCACGTCGGCGTTCCACTTCAAGGGCAAGGACGCCACCATCGCGGAAGTGGGGAGCGCCCTGCGCGTCGCGACGGTGCTGGAAGGAAGCGTTCGCAGGGCCGGGAACCGCATTCGAATCTCGGTGCAGCTGGTCAAGGTGTCGGACGGCTACCACCTGTGGTCCGATAAGTACGATCGAACGCTCGACGACATCTTCGCCGTGCAGGACGACATCGCGCAGGCCGTGGTGAAGGAGCTCCGCACGGCGCTCCTGGGCGAATCGCCCGATTCGGGCGCGAGCGGGCGCGCCAAAGCGGACGTCGCTCGGGCCGCTCGGGGACGCGGCGCGAACCCGGAGGCGCACCGGCTCTTCCTCCACGGCCGTCATTTCCTCGATCGGACCACCCGCGCCGACACGACCAAGGGGATCGACTACCTGAAGCAGGCCGTCGCGCTCGAACCGGACTTCGCGCTGGCCTGGGCGGAGCTGAGCGCGGCGCAGTCCCGAGAGGCCGACTTGAGCTGGTGCCCGATCGAGGAAGGTTATCGACGCGCTCGGGAGGCGGCGGAGCGCTCGCTCGTGCTGGAGCCCGATCTACCGGAAGGGCATGCCGCCCTCGGGTGGATCCAGATGTCGGATCTGGACTGGGGCCCGGCCAAGGCATCCATCGATCGCGCCCTGGAGCTGGCTCCCGGGAGCGCGCGGGTGCTTCGGGTCGCCGGCGTGCTGGCCAAGGCCGAGGGCCGCCTCGAGGACGCGATTCGGCTCGAACGCCAGGCCTTCGAGCAGAACCCTCTCAGCGGCGGCGCGTACCACAACCTCGGAAACATCCTGCTCGCCGGCGATCGCTTCGCGGAAGCGGAGGCGGCGTTTCGGAATTCCCTGGAGCTCGCGCCGGCGAGGGCCGCGACGCGGGCTTCCCTCGCTTTCGCCTTGGCAGCCCAGGGACGCTTGGATGAGGCCATAGCGGAGACGATGCGCGAGCCGCTGGAGTGGGCGCGCCTGCGTGCGCTGGCCATCCTGTACCACGCCATCGGAAACGTCGAAGGATCGGACGCGGCCCTACGGGAGCTGGTCGAGAACCATGGGACCGAGAGCGCGTGTCAGATCGCCGAGGTCTATGGAGCCCGTGGCGAGGCGGACGCGGCGTTCGAGTGGCTCGAGCGAGCCTACGCGCAGCGAGACCCGGGCCTCGCGGACGTCAAGCCCAGCCCGCACCTTCGCTCGGTCCACCGCGATCCGCGGTGGGATGCCTTCCTGGAGAAGCTGGGATTGAAGGACTAGTCATCATGGTGGCAAGAGCCCTCGGAGGTCAGCCATGGACGCGACGCAAGACCTGGTGAACGAGCACAAGGCCGTTCTCGTGGCGCTGAGACTGTTGGAGAAGATCGAGGGCGCACTCGCCGATCGAGACAGGCAAGCCCCGGAGCATCTGGATCAGCTGCTCGGTTTCTTTCGAGGCTTCGTGGACCGTTGCCATCACGCCAAGGAGGAGGAAGTGCTTTTCCCCGAGATGGAGCGGCTCGGACTCGAGGGGGAAGGGCCGATCGGCGTGATGCTCGAGGAGCACGAGGCAGGGCGCCGGTGTGTTCGCGGGATGGCCGAGGGGCTGGCCCGGCTCCAGCAAGGTGACGCCGGCGCACTCCCAGGTATTCGACAGAACGCGGACGCCTATCGGGACCTGCTGCGCCGGCACATCGAGAAGGAGGAACAGGTCCTCTTCCCGATGGCGGAGCGGATGGTGCCAGCGAAGCAGGCCGCAGACCTGATCTCCCGGTTCGACGCGATCGAGCGCGAGCGCGTGGGAGTCGGGAAGCACGAGGAGTACCACGCGATGCTGGACCGGTTGAGGTCAATCTACGGGGCTTGACACCCGTGAACCTCGGCCACGGCTCTAGCCCCGCCGCGCGGCCTCGATGGTGGCGACATCGATCTTCTTCATCGGCATCATCGCCTCGAAGGCGCGCTTCGCCTCGGCGCCGCCGGCCGCGAGCGCCTCGGTCAGCACGCGCGGGGTGATCTGCCAGGAGATGCCCCAGCGATCCTTGCACCAGCCGCACTGGCTCTCCTCACCGCCATGGCCCACGATCGCGTTCCAGTAGCGGTCCGTCTCCGCCTGATCGTTCGTCGAGACCTGGAAGGAGAAGGCCTCGCTGTGCTTGAACTGCGGCCCTCCGTTGAGACCCAGGCACGGGATGCCCAGGACGGTGAACTCCACGGTCAGCTCATCGCCCTTCTTACCGCTCGGGTAGTCGCTGGGCGCCCGGTGAACCGCCGTGACTTTGCTATCCGGAAACGTAGCGGCGTAGAAGCGCGCCGCCTCATGGGCGTCCTTATCGAACCAGAGACAGATCGTTGCCTTCATGGGGTGCTCTCCTTTCCAATCACCTCGACCACGCGCAGGACGTCTTGGAAGCGCGTGGTCAGCGGCGCCGGCGTGAGCCGGAGCACGTTCGGCGGTCGATAGTCGGCGACAACACCGCGCGATTCCAGACTGGCAAGTATAGCTGGCGCGTCACCGAGGCAGTCCAGCGCGACGTGGCCCCCGCGCCGCTCCGGATCGCGCGGGCTGCCGACTCTCATCCGTTCCGGCAGAACGCGGTCGACGCATTCGATCAAGAAGGACGTCAGGGCCACTGATTTCTCTCGAATCCGACCGATGCCGGCAGCTTCCACGACGTCGAGCGCGCCCCAGAGCGGGGCGGCGGCCAGGATCGGAATCGTTCCGATCTGCCATGCCGCGGCGCCGGGAGCCGGAGCGTGGCGGCCGCTCATCTCGAACTTCGCCTCGGTGGTCTGGCCCCACCACCCGGGCAGCGCCGGTCGAATACCGTGATGGCGGCGGTTCAGATAGAGCCCGCCCACGGCGCCCGGGCCCGCGTGGAGGTACTTGTAGTGGCACCAGAACGCCGCGTCGGCGCCGATCCGGTTCAGCTCCACGGGCGCCACGCCCACGGCGTGGCTGAGATCCCAGATCACCCGCGCGCCGGCCGCCTGCGCCTGTCGCGTCAGACGTGCCATGTCCAACCGCTGGCTGGTGCGAAAGTGAACCGCCGAAAGGACGAGGAGCGATGTGTCCTGTCCGAGAGCAGACTCGATATCCGCTTCCTCGATGACGCCCCCTTCGCGGGGTTGAATCAGCCGGAGCGAGCGCTCGGGATCGTGCCCGTGAAGGACGATCTGCCCCGTCATCGCGTGGAGGTCTGACGGAAACTCGGTGGCCGCCGCGACGATGACGTGACGACTCTCGTCCGGGCGGTACAGTGACGCCACCAGGTGATGAAGATTCACGGTCGTCGAGCCGGTGACGACGACCTCCCCCGGTTCCGCCCCAACCAGCGCCGCGACCCGGTCTCCCAGGCGCTCTCCATAGTCCACCCACGCCGGCACCGCTTCGAGCCACGCTCGTGCCGCCAGGCGCCTCCATTGATCGACCGCCCGGAGAAGGGCCTCCTCGGCGTCGCGGGATAGGAGGCCCAGCGAATTCCCGTCGAAGTACAGGATTTCCGGATCGCAGAAGAACCGCTCTCGAAGCGAAGCGAGGGGGTCGCGCGCATCCAACTCCCCTGCCTTGGCGCGCAGGCTGGTCACGTCAGCCGGAGTTCGTTGAGCGCCTGATCGCCTACGAGGCTATCCGACGTTGCCATGGTCAGGGGCGTATGCCTTGAACGTCATGACGAGCCCAATGATCAGCAGGATGCCCTCCAAGACCATGAACAGCGTGGCACTGGCGTCCGCCGCGCCCTTCTGGTAGAGGCCCGCCGCAAACATGCGAAACAGACCAAGTCCTAGAGCGAACCAGCCCGAGAGCGTTACCAGGACCGTCCAGTCACGGCTCCAATGGTTGTGAACCCGGACGATCGCAAGCCCGCCGACGAACATCAGGACGCCGGAGAGATAGACGACGGGTGGGATCTGAGCGTCATACAGGTGCGGCTGCACGAGCGGAAATTCGGAGACGAGCATCGCCACGAGAGTCGGGCCGACAAGGCCGGCGATGCGCTTCGAATTCTGCACACGGTCCTCCGAGGTGTTGCAGCTAGGGCCGTTACTGCCGTGCCGGTGAGGCGCCGGCACCCGGATCCGCGGCCGCCTCGGGCAAGAGGCTGATCACCGTGCGGCGGTTGGTCGGGAAGTACTTGCGGAAGGTGTCGCGCAGGTTCTCCGTGGTCAAGAGGTCGATGCGCTCGCGCCGGTGGGCGATACGGCGCGGATCGATGCCGAACTGGAGCGACGTGAGGATCGAGCCCGTCCATACGCCGTTCTGCTGGAGCGCCACGTCCAGCTCGCGCCGCTCGATCTCCTGGTCCTTCTGTACGTCGGCCGCGGACGGGCCCTCATCGCGCAGCCTTTGGATCTCGGCCATCGCTGCCTGGACCAACGTGTCGACCCGCGCCGGATCGCTGCCGAAGGCAACGGTCATCGTCGAATAACCGGGCACGGGCGCCAGAGTCGAATAGGACGCCCCCGCCGAATAGGTGCCCCCCATCAGCTCGCGCAGCGTCTGCCGCAGATGGTCGGTGAGGATCGAGGCGCAAGCGCGGGCGCGGTGCATGTCGAGCTCCTCGATCGGGAAGCCGGTGGTGAAGTAGGTGATCCGCGTGCTGCTCTTGGGCTCGAGGCCCTGGCGCACTCGTACGGCGACATTACCGGTCGGATAGCGTGGAAACCTGGGAGCGAAGTGCGACGTCGGCTTGCCGCGCGACGGCAGCGAGCCCAGGTACCTCGCCAGCAGCGGCACGATCGCGTCCACCTGGAAGTTTCCGGCGAACGCGAAGGTGAAGTCGGCCGCGTTGGCGAAGCGCTTTTTGTGGAACGCGAGCACCTGGTCCAGCTTCAGCGCTTCGACCTGGGCCACGGTCGGAATGCGATCCAGGTAGAACCCTCCTTCGTTCACGGCCACGACCGTGTCGGAGAACACCGCCTGCGGGCTGTTCGCGCGGTTCTTCAGGAACTCGACGGTGCGCTTCTGGAACGCCGCGAAACCATCCGGATCGCGCGTGGGCTGCGTGAACGTCAAATAGGTGAGCTGGAGCGCCGTCTCGAGATCCTGAGGCCGCGCGCTCCCCGAGATCCCCTGCGTATAGTCCCCGTACGAAGCGCCCACGCGCGCGATGCGGCCGGCGAGCACCTTCTCCAGCTCCGAGCTCGTGAAGCCGCCGACCCCGGCGTCGCCGATCACCGATCCCGCCAGTGCCCCGACGGCATAATCGGCAGAGTCCGCCAGCGACTGGCCGCCGAGCGAGGTGGCCGAAAACACGATTTCGTCGGCCTTGAAGTTCGTGGGCTTGAGCCACACCTGGACGCCGTTCGAGAGCGTCACCACGGTCGCGCCGATCTCGGGGATGTTGCGGCGCGACTTCACCGATCCCGGCGCCGGCAGCTTGGCCATGAGCCGCTTGCCGGCGGTCGAATCGACCCACGTGGCCGGGCTGGCCGTTGCCTCGCGGTCGATCACCGCGCGCACCGCCGCCTCATCGGGCACCTGGCTCTTCGACGGAGCGGTGACGAGCACGACGCGGCTGTCCGGCCGCATCAGCTGCGCCGGCACCGCATTGATCTCGGCGAGGGAGATGCCGTCGAGCACGCTCTTCACGATCGCGTATTCCGCCTCGATCCCCGGCGCCGGTTCCGCGGTGAGGAAATAGCTCACGTACTCGCGCGAGAAGCCTGCGCTCTCCGACTTGTCGCGCTCGGCATAGATGCGCTCCCAGCTCGCGCGCATGCTGTCCTTGGCGCGCTGGAGCTCGCTGAGCAGGAATCCGTGCGCGCGCACGCGGGCGGTCTCCTCGAGCAATGCCGCCAGGCCGGTCTCGATTCCGCCATCCTTGACGGAGGCCTCGAGCTCCCAGATGTCGTCGGTGCGGCCCAGCGTGCCGCCGCCCGCGCCCGCGCGGAGGAACGGTGGGGCGGCGCGATGGGCGATCTCGTCCAACCGCTCGTTGAGCATCGCGGAATAGAGCTGGCGCACGAGATCCCGGCGGTAGTCCCCCACCGTCGCGGTGACCTCGTGCGGGGACTTGAACACGAGCGTCACGCTCGACGCCGTCGCCTCGGGATCGGTGGCGATCGCGACCAAGGTCGAATCATGCCGGGGAATGTCGAACACCGGCGTCGCGCGGGTCTGTGCGGGTCGCTTCAGATCTCCGAAGTGCTCGCGGATCAGCCGCTCCATCTTGGCCGGGTCGATATCGCCGACCGCGACGACGGCCATGTGATCCGGCGTGTACCAGTCGTGGTAGAACGCGCGCAGCCGGTCGTGCGGGGCTTTCTCGATCACCTCGGGCAGGCCGATGGGCAGCCGGTCCGCGTAACGCGAGCCATGGAAGAGGACCGGGAACTGCTTGCGCCGAATGCGGTCGCCGGCGCCCAGACCAAGCCGCCACTCCTCGAGCACGACGCCACGCTCCTTGTCGATCTCCCGGTCGGTGAGCGTTGCACGCCCGGCAAAGTCCGACAGCGCCGTGACGCCACGATCGAGCAGCGAGTCGCGATCGGTGGGCACGTCCAGCGAGTAGACCGTCTCGTCGAACGAGGTGTACGCGTTGGCATCGGCGCCGAAGCGCAGGCCGATCGACTGGAGGTACGCCACGAGCTCGTCGGGCTCGAAGTGGGTCGAGCCGTTGAAGTTCATGTGCTCGTTGAAGTGCGCGAGCCCGCGCTGGTCCTCGACCTCGGCGGTGGAGCCCACGTTGACGGCAAGCCGCAGCGCCACGCGCGCCTCGGGCTTGTGGTTGGCGCGGATGAAGTAGTGCAGGCCGTTGGGCAGCACGCCGGTGCGGACGCGGGAGTCCAGCCGCAGCGTGTCCTCCAGGGCCATGGCGTGCGCGGCGGGCGTTGCGGACGGCGGCGCGCACCACGCCGCGCGAGGGACCGATGCCTGAAGCAGGACCAGGATCGCGAGCGCGGTCAAGCGCGACGCGGATGAACGCATGTATTGCCTCCAGACCAAGGCGTTCCACGGACGGGGTCACGACCGTCCATCACGGGAACGCAGACTACGTGGGCCTCTCGGTGGGCGCCGCGATCAGGCAATTCTAGGTGCGGCCACCACCAGGTTCCAGTCCTACCCGGCGCATCGCCTTGTAAAACGACTGCCGCGTGATGCCGAGCGCGCGCGCTGCCTCTGTCACCGAGCCCCCACTCGAGTGGAGAGCCCGTTCGAGCGCGGCGCGCTCGCCCGCCAGGCGATCGCCGCGCAAGCCGCTTCCGGAGAACTCCTGACGCGAAGTCAGTGAGGGCGGGTCATCGGGTTGCCGGGACAGGTGCGGTGCGAGATGAGCTTCGCCGACGAGCGCTCCTGGCCTGCAGGACGATGCCGCGAGACGCACGACCATGTCGAGCTGGCGCACGTTCCCGGGCCATGAATGCCGCTCAAGGAGTCTACCCGCTGCCATCGTGACTCCATCAAGGCCGTTCTGCTTCGCGATTTCATTGGCGATCGGAGCGATGTCCTCGCGCCGTTCTCGAAGGGGTGGAATGGTCAACCGGTGGCCGCTGAGCCTGTAGAAGAGGTCAGCCCTCAAGGCCTTGGACCGAAGGAGAGCGGTTGCGTCTTGATTCGTGACGCCGATGAAGCGAACCTGAACATGGCGGGGCCGGTCCTCACCGACACGCCGATACATTCCCTCCTGGATCACGCGGAGGAGCTTCGCCTGCAGCGCATTGGGCAGTTCGGGAAGCTCATCGAGGACAAGGGTTCCCTGATCGGCCTGAGCGATCAGCCCCGCCCGCGGAGCGTGCGCCCCGGTGAAGGCTCCGCGGGCGGCGCCGAAAAACTCGGTGTCGGCGAGGGACTCGGGCACAGAAGAGCAGTCGATCGTGACGAGGGGGCGTCCCGATCTCGCCGAAAGCTCGTGGATGAGGCTTGCCGCCAGCTCCTTTCCCGTCCCGGTTTCGCCCTCGATCAGAACCGGGAGATCTGTGCCGGCAGCGACGGCGATCGCATCGACCAACTGGCGATCGCACGTCACGAGGGCCCGGCCCGATCGCAGGGAGAGTCGCCAAACAGCATGCGTGCGCGGCGCATAGGCGACATCGGCGCCCTGAGTGCTGTTTGGGCGCAACAGCCGGGCTATTTTGTCCAAACGATTCCGCTCGGGGCCGTATTGGGTACATGCATGAAGCCCCTCGGCCTTGCGTAGCGCTCGCTCCGCGCGACTCTTCGAGCCCAGCCCAATGTGACATTGGGCTTGGAGACGAAGCGCTCGCACCCAGATCGACCAGTCGACCCGATTTCCCGCCCGGGCCGCGAGCCGCGAGGTTTCCAGGGCTTCCTCGAACCGATTCTGCCCGACGAGCGATTCCGTCAGAGAACTGGACGCCCCAGCCACGACGTCGCTGTTTCGCCCGCCCAGAACCGCATCATCCAGA
>DATJEJ010000272.1:0-3625 GCA_035496795.1 Candidatus Omnitrophota bacterium | reverse complement strand
CGGTCTGGATGGCCAACCGCCCGACGAGCGCGCGGCCGCAGCCGCTGCCCACCCTGGCCTCGCGGGCGAAGGTCACGTCGTCGCGCGCGGGGAGGAACCTGCGCGCGGTGAACGACCAGAGCGAGCCACGATCGTCACGCGACGGCAACAGCTCGTTCTTCCACTGGTGGCCCGAGAAGGGCACCACGGAATGGGTCGCTTACGAGTTCGATACGCCGACGTCCGTTTCCGGAGTCGAGGTCTACTGGCTCGACGATACGGGCAGCGGGGAGTGCCGAGTGCCCGCTTCCTGGCGCGTCCTTTACAAGGATGGCGAGGAGTGGCGGCCGGTCGTTACGGCGGGGCCGTATGGCGTGGCGAAGGACGCCTACAACACCGTGACGTTCAAGCCCGTGACGACGAGTGGGCTCCGACTCGAAGTCACGCTGCCGCCGCAGTGGTCGAGCGGGATCCAGGAGTGGAAGGTCCGGTAGCCGGCGGTGGCTGCGGGGGCGCGGCGGTCTTGCGCGGACGTCGGGGGAGCGGCCGCCAGAGCCCGCGACGGCCGCCGCGGAGACTACCACGCGCGCGAGGAGGCTATTCCGTGTGCGTCAGGACGGCGCTAGCGCGGCGCGATCTCCACGAGCGCCGGCAGCGCGTCCGTCTGACCCGGTGACGCGCCCGCGTAGGCGCGCGCGCGTCCCGGGAAGCCGACGAAGCGCGAGGTGTTGAACACGCCCCAGAGCGGGCTCGCGAAGAGAGGCAGGCTGGGGGCGTTCTCCACGTAGATCTTCTGCAGCTCGGCGCTCAGGGCGAGGAGCTCGGCCGGATCGGACGAGGCCTCGAACTGCCGGAGGATCGGGCCCGCCTCCGTGCTCGCGAAGCGCTGGAAGTTCTCCGTCGCCTCCTCGCCGATCGGTCGCACCAGCGCGGCGTCCATCTGGGAGCGATAGAACTGGTAGGGCGTCGGCCCTCGCGTCGAGCCCCAGATCCCCATGTCGAAGCGGCCCGTCTGCAGGCGCTCGTTCCAGGTCTGGTAGGGGAGCGGCGCCGCGGTCGCGGCGATGCCCACCTCGGCCAGCGACTGCTGGATGATCGCCGCCGCCGCCTCCGAGTTGCTCCATCCGGCGACGGCGTGGATGTCGTAGCGCATCCGACCGCCGCCGGGCACGGTGCGGATGCCGTCGGCGCCGCGCACGAGCCCCGCGGCGTCGAGGAGCCGGTTCGCCTCCGCGACGTTGTGGCGCGTCCACGGCGCGGCCTGCGCGGCCGCGTCCTTCCAGCGTTTCTGCGACTCGGCGAGGCCCGTGGCGTCGGCGGGCAGCGCGTAGCCGCTGATGGCCTCGGTCATGATGCGCGCGCGGTCGATGGCCATGCTGACGGCCTTGCGCACGTTCTTGTCGTCGAAGGGCTTCTTCTGGGTGTTCAGATAGAGCAGCGTGGTGGTCCCGAAGTCGGGATACCAGTACGAATGGCGCGCGGGATCCTGGGCCACATACGTCTTCTCGATGTTGGGGATGAACAGCGAAGCCCAATCGAGCTCGTCCTTCTCGAGCGCGCGCACGATCTCCTGGTTGCTGTGGTACATGGGCACGCGCAGGCTGCTCACCAGCGGCTTGCCCGGCTGCCAGTAGTGGGGATTGCGGCCCAGCTCGTAGAACGTGGGCTCGAAGCGCAGGACCTCGGTGAACGGGCCCGTGCCCACGGGGCTCGGGTCGTCGAAGGTCGCGGGATTGGCGACGGCCTTCCATTTGTGCTCGGGCACGATGGGAAGCTGGCCGATCGAGATGAGGCCGGGCGTGTAGGGCCGCTTGAAGACGAAGTCGACGGTGGTGCCGCCGCCGGCGGCGACGTCGGATAGGAAATCCCACATCTTCAGGCGGTCGAGCGCGGGGAACCTCCGCAGGAGCTCGAACGTGAAGACCACGTCGCGCGCGCTGAAGGCCACGCCGTCCGACCACGTCACCCCGGGACGGAGCGTGAACTTGAGCCGCTTGTTGTTCTCGCTCCAGTCGTAGCGGGTGCTCAGCCAGGGCATGTAGCTCGCGGTGGCGCGGTTGTACACGATGAGCGGCTCGTAGATCCCCGCCGCCGCGGGCCAGCGGGTGTCTGCCTCGTAGAGCAGAGGATTGAACACGCGCTTCCACACGCCGTCGCGCGGTCCCACGGAGAGGGTCAGGGGGCGCGATGGGCTCGCGGGAGCGGGCTCGCTCAGGGCGGCGGGACCGGCGAGCGCGGCCAGGCCCAGGAGGAGCACGGTGCTCTTCACGGCAGGGAGCATAGCACCCGCCACCGGCCGCCCCCGAAGTCGAATTCTCCTTCTCAACAGCAATCCGCAGCCCATCCCGAGGGAAGATCGGTCATGGCAGTGAAGTCGGACGCGCTCGTCTTCTTCGGCGCGACCGGGGACCTCGCCTCGAAGAAGATCTTCCCCGCGTTGCAGGCGATGGCGAAGCGGGGCCACCTCGACGTGCCCGTCATCGGCGTGGGGCGGCGGCCGGCCGAGGAGTTCCAGTCCCGGCTGAGGAAGAGCCTCGAGTCCCACGGCGGGCTCGATCCCGCCGCCTTCGCGAAGCTCTCCGGGCTGCTCCACTACGTCCGCGGCGACTACGAGGACTCCGCTACCTTCCAGGCCATCCGCCGCGAGCTCGGCGCCGCGCACCGGCCCGCCTACTACCTCGCCATTCCTCCCTCCCAGTTCGGCCTCGTCGTGGGCCAGCTCACGAAATTCGGCTGCGCGGAGGGAGCGCGCGTCATCGTCGAGAAGCCCTTCGGCCGCGACCTGGCGTCGGCGCGGGAGCTCAATGCCATCCTGCTCCACTGTTTCTCCGAAGGATCGATCTTCCGCATCGACCACTACCTGGGCAAGGCGCCCGTCCAGAACATGCTCTTCTTCCGATTCGCGAACGCCTTCCTCGAGCCCGTGTGGAACCGGAGCAACGTCGAGAGCGTGCAGATCACGATGGCCGAGAGCTTCGGCGTGCAGGGGCGGGGCGCGTTCTACGAGGAGGCCGGGGCCATCCGCGACGTCGTGGAGAACCACCTCTTCCAGGTCCTGACCAACCTGACCATGGACCCGCCCGTGCGGACGGACAGCGAGTCGATCCGGGACGAAAAGGTGCGTCTGCTGAAGGGCATCCCTCCTCTCGATCCGGCGCGGGTCGTGCGCGGCCAGTTCCGCGGCTATCGGTCGGAGGAGGGGGTGGCGAAGGACTCGCGGGTCGAGACGTTCGCGGCGCTGCGGCTCGAGATCGACTCCTGGCGGTGGAAGGGCGTCCCGATCTACATCCGGGCGGGCAAGTGCCTCCCCGTGACCTGCACGGAGATCGTCGTCCGCTGGCGGCAGCCTCCGACCATGTTTGCGGACTGCGGGCTGAAGGCGAACTACTGCCGGATGCGCATCAGTCCCGACATCACCATCGCGATCGGCGCCAACGCGATCGCAGCCGGTACCGAAGGCCGGAGCGAGATCGTGGAGATGCTGTTCTCCCACACCCCGGGGCCGGAGGAGATGGACGCGTACGAGCGCCTGCTCGGGGACGCGCTGGAGGGAGACACCACGCTCTTCGCGCGCGAGGACTATGTCGAGGAGGCCTGGCGGATCGTCGACCCGGTGCTGAGGGAGGCGGCCGCGCCCGACGAGTAC
>DATJEJ010000271.1:0-6439 GCA_035496795.1 Candidatus Omnitrophota bacterium | reverse complement strand
GCGGCCATCCGGCGCCTGCTCTCCTTCCTGCCCCAGAACAACGTGGACGACCCGCCGCGCCATCTCACGAACGATCCGCCCGACCGCATGGAGGGCAGGCTGAACGAGATTGTTCCGCCCGAGCCGAACAAGCCCTACGACGTCCGCGACGTCGTGCGCCACATCGTCGACGACGGCGAGTTCTACGAGGTCCACGAGCACTACGCGACGAACATCGTCTGCGGCTTCGCCCGGCTCGACGGCTTCTCCGTCGGTGTGGTCGGCAACCAGCCCAACCACATGGCGGGAGTGCTCGACATCGACGCCTCGGCTAAGGCCGCGCGCTTCGTGCGCACCTGCGACGCCTTCAACATCCCGCTCGTCACGTTCGAGGACGTGCCCGGATTCCTCCCCGGCACGGAGCAGGAGTGGGGCGGCATCATCCGCCACGGCGCGAAGCTCCTGTACGCCTACTGTGAGGCGACGGTGCCCAAGCTGACCGTCGTCGTGCGCAAGGCCTACGGCGGGGCCTACGACGTCATGTCGTCCAAGCACATCCGCGGCGACTACAACGTGGCGTGGCCGCAGGCCGAGCTGGCGGTGATGGGCGCCGACGGTGCGGTGAATATCATCTACCGGAAGGAGCTGGACGCGGCCAAGGACCCCGTGAAGGCGCGCGCCAAGCTGGTCGACGAATACAACGAGAAGTTCGCCAACCCCTACGTCGCGGCCGGGCTCGGGTATCTGGACGACGTCATCGAGCCTCAGGAAACCCGCCCGCGGCTGATCCGCGCGCTCCGCATGCTCGCGCACAAGCGTCAGTCGCTTCCGCCGAAGAAGCACGGCAACATCCCGCTCTGACCGTGCGCGCCATCCACAAAGTTCTCGTCGCCAATCGCGGCGAGATCGCGATCCGCGTCTGCCGCACGCTGCGCGAGATGGACATCGCCTCGGTCGCGGTCTTCTCCGAGGCCGACCGCGAGGCGGCGCACGTCTACGCCGCCGATGAAGCGCTGCTCCTCGGCCCCGCCGCCGCGTCGCAGAGCTACCTGAACGTCGAGGCGGTCCTGGGCGCGGCGAAGCGCGCCGGCGCCGACGCCATCCACCCCGGATACGGATTCCTCTCCGAGTCGGCGGCCTTCGCGGAAGCGGTGGAACAGGCCGGGCTCGTCTGGATCGGTCCCGCTCCCGAAGCCGTCCGGGCCATGGGCGACAAGGTGCGCGCCCGCGCGCTCGCGATCCGGGCGAACGTCCCGGTGCTCCCCGGCACGGAGGGCCCGGTCGCCGATCCCGCCGAGCTGCGCCGCGCGGCCGAGCAGATCGGCTATCCGGTCGTCCTCAAGGCCGCGGCCGGCGGCGGCGGCAAGGGAATGCGCCGCGTGAACCATCCCGACGAGTTCGAGCATGCGGTCAAGCTCACGCAGGGAGAGGCGAAGAACGCGTTCGGCGACGACCGGCTCTACCTCGAGCGCTGGCTGGAGAAGCCGCGGCACATCGAGGTCCAGGTGTTCGGCGACGCGCACGGCTCCGTGATCGCGCTGGGCGAGCGCGACTGCTCCATCCAGCGGCGGCACCAGAAGGTGGTGGAGGAGTCTCCGTCTCCGGCGCTCTCGCCGGAGAAGCGCCAGGAGCTTTGGGATCTGGGCGTGCGCGCGGCGCGCGCCGGCGGCTACACCAACGCCGGCACGGCCGAATTCCTGATGGACGCGCGCGGCCACTTCTACTTCCTCGAGATGAACGCGCGACTGCAGGTCGAGCACCCGGTCACCGAGATGGTGCTGGGAATGGACCTGGTGCGCGAACAGGTGCGGGTCGCGCGCGGCGAGCGGCTCACGCTGACGCAGGAAGAGGTGCGGCCGCGCGGCGCCGCGATCGAGTTCCGCATCTACGCCGAGGATCCCGCGGCCGGCTTCCTGCCCCAGGCGGGCACGGTGCGGCGCCTGCAGCTTCCCTCGGGACCGGGGGTGCGCGTGGACTTCGGCGTGCGCGAGGGCGGCCTCGTTCCGTTCCATTACGATCCGCTCGTCGGCAAGATCATCGTGGCCGGCGCCACGCGCGAGGAAGCGGTCGCGCGGGCGCGCCGCGCCCTGGGCGACTGCCGGATCGAGGGAATTCCGACGACGCTTCCCTTTCATCTGTGGCTGCTCGAACAGGCCGCCTTCGTCGACGGCAGCTACGACACATCCTATCTGGCGCATCATTTCCACGGACTCCAGCCTCCTCCCGCAGGGCCGGAGGAGGATCAGGCCATGGTGCTCGCGGCGCTCTTCGCGCACCTCGAGGCGGTCACGCCGCGCGTGCCCTACTACACGCCGGCCGAGAGCCGGTGGCGCTCGGGCGCGGCGCTCCGGGCCGAGCCGCGCGACGGGGGCCGGCGATGAAGGTGATCGTCGAGCGCGACGGCCGGGAGCGGCTGATCGTGATCGAGCCGAGCGGCGCCGGGTACGCGGCGCTCTTCGACGGCCGCCGCCTCCACGTCGAGGGACAGGTCGGAGCGGAGATGCGGGTGCTCCTGGACGGGCAGCCGGTCGAGGCGACGGTGCGGCGCGAGGGCCCCGACGTGCTCGTCGCCTTCCATGGCCGCGAGTACGCCTTCCGAACGCGCGACGCGCGCGCCCCCAAGCTGGGCCGCCGCGGGGCCGGCGCGGACCGGAGCCGGGGCGAGCTGCACGCGCCGATGCCCGGTCTGGTCGTCGAGGTTCTCGCCCAGGTGGGCGACCAGGTGGACGCGGGGCGCCCGCTGGTCGTGGTCGAGGCGATGAAGATGCAGAACGCCTTCGTCGCGCCGCTCTCCGGCCGCATCAGCCGCATCGAGGTGAAGCCCGGCATGCCGGTCGAGTCGGGGCAGCTGCTGCTGGCGGTGACGCCCGGTGCCGACTGACATGCACGCGCTGGGCCTCCCCGGCGAGCCTCCGTTTCTCCGCGGCGTCCACCCGCTCATGTACCGCTCGCGGCTCTGGACGATGCGCCAGTACGCGGGATTCGGCGACGCCGAGGCCTCGAACGCGCGCTACCGCTATCTTCTTGCGCACGGCCAGACCGGGCTCTCCGTCGCCTTCGACCTCCCCACGCAGATGGGCTACGACTCCGACCATCCCCGCGCCTCCGGCGAGGTGGGACGCACCGGCGTCGCGATCGCCACGCTCGAGGACATGGAGCGGCTGCTGGACCAGATCCCGCTGGACCAGGTGAGCCTCTCCATGACGATCAATGCGACCGCGATGATCCTGCTCGCGCTGGTCGTCGCCGTGGCGGACCGCCGCGGGGTCGCCCGCGAGAAGCTCTCCGGGACGGTGCAGAACGACGTCCTCATGGAGTACATCGCGCGCGGCACCTACATCTATCCGCCCGCGGCGTCGCTCAAGATCGCGACCGATCTCTTCGAGTTCGGAGCCGACCAGGTTCCGCAGTGGAACACGATCTCGGTGAGCGGCTACCACATCCGGGAGGCGGGCTCGACGGCGGTGCAGGAGGTGGCGTACACGCTGGCGAACGGACTGGCGTACGTGGGCGCCGCGGTGGACCGCGGGCTTCCTGTGGACCGCATCGCGCCGCGAATCTCCTTCTTCTTCAACGCCCACAACGATTTTCTGGAAGAGATCGCCAAGTTCCGGGCGGCGCGCCGCCTCTGGTCGCGGCTCCTGGAGGAGCGGTTCCACCCGGCGGACAAGAACTCGCTCAAGCTCCGCTTCCACGCGCAGACGGCCGGCTCCACGCTGACGGCGCAGCAGCCCCACAACAACATCGCGCGCGTGGCGCTCCAGGCGCTGGCCGCGGTGCTGGGCGGCTGCCAGTCGCTCCACACGAACTCGTTCGACGAGGCGATCTCGCTTCCGAGCGAGGAGGCGGCCACCGTCGCGCTCCGCACGCAGCAGCTCCTGGCCTACGAGTCGGGCGTGGCCGCGACGGTGGACCCGGTGGGAGGGGCCACGGCGATCGAAGCCATGACCGACCGGATCGAGCGCGAGGCCCGAGCGGAGATCGAAGCCATCGACGCGATGGGCGGCGCCGTGGCCGGCATCGAGCGCGGCTACCAGGCCCGGAAGATCGAAGAGAGCGCCTACGAGACCCAGAAGGAGATCGACAGGGACGAGCGGATCATCGTCGGGGTGAACCGCTTCGGCGACCGCGACGACATGGGCCGTCCCACGTTCCTGCTCGATCCCGCCCTGGAAGCGGCGCAGGCGGCCCGCGTGCGCGCGTTCAAGGCGACCCGCGACGCCGCGCTTGCGGCCAAGGCGGCCGGGCGCGTGGAAGAAACCGCGCGCCGGGACGGAAACCTCATGCCCGCCGTGATCGACGCCGTCCAGGCGGGGGTCACGCTGGGCGAGATCAGCGACGCGCTCCGGCGCGTGTATCGGACCTATGATCCGTCGCGCTGAGCGCTTCCGCCGCGCGTGGCGCGCGACCCGCGACGCGACGACGCCCGGAGGACCTTCATGACCCCGATCCAGGCCGCCATCCTCGGCATCGTCGAGGGGCTCACCGAGTTCCTCCCCGTCTCGTCCACCGGGCACCTGATCCTCGCGGGCCATGCCATGGGGCTCTCCGGTAGCGCCGTGGACGCCTTCGAGATCGTGATCCAGGCGGGCGCTCTGCTCGCCGTGGTGTGGCTCTATCGCGCGCGGATCGGCGAGATCCTGGCCGGGATCTTCCGGAACAACGCCGGTGGACGCGCGCTTCTCCTCCGGCTGATCGTGGCGTTCCTTCCCGCGGCCGTCATCGGCTTCCTGACGCACTCGTGGATCAAGGAGCACCTCTTCGGTCCGCGCCCGGTCGCGATCGCGCTCCTGCTCGGCGGCATCGCGATCCTCGTCGTGGAGCGGATGCGCCATCGCGCGCGCCAGCCGATCGCGGCGGTGGTCACCGAGATCCCGGTCTGGGGCGCGCTGGTGATCGGCCTGGCGCAGGTGCTGTCGCTCTGGCCCGGCACGTCGCGCGCCATGACCACCATCCTCGCCGCTCTCCTCATCGGCGCCACGCCGGTCGTGGCCGCCGAGTTCTCGTTCCTGCTGGCGCTCCCCACCCTGGGCGCGGCCACCCTGTTCGACCTGGCGAAGCATCACGATGAGCTGCTGGGCCCCGCCATGGGGGGGCCGGCGCCGCTCGTGATCGGGCTCGCGACGGCGGCCATCGTGGCCGCGATCGCGATCCGCGGCTTCCTGACTTACCTCACCCGGCGCGGTCTGGCGCCGTTCGGGTGGTACCGGATCGTGATCGGGATCCTCCTGATCGCCGTTCTCTGGACGCACCCGGGAGCGCTCGGGTGACCGGCCCGCTCCTGTTCGACGCCGCGGAGCACGCATGATCCGGGGCCTCGCCCACGTCGGCATCGCCGTGCGCTCGCTGGAGCCCGCGATCGAGCGATGGACGAAGGGGCTCGGCTTCACGCACGAGAGCACCGAGACCATCGAGGTCCTGGGATTGCGCCTGGCGTTCCTTCGCGCCGGCGACGCGGTGATCGAGCTGCTCGAGCCGACCGAGCCCGACGCGGTCGTCGCGAAGTACCTCGAGCGCCGCGGCGAGGGGATCCATCACCTCTCCTTCTTCGTGGACGACCTGGAGGCGGCGCTCCGCGACGCCGAGGCCGCGGGGCTCACGCTGATCGACCAGACGCCGCGCGCGGGGAGCCATGGCACCCAGGTCGCGTTCCTCCATCCGGGATCGCTCGGCGGCGTGCTGGTGGAGCTCTGCCGGAAGCAGGGGGCCTAGGTGCGCCCGACGTTCCGGGCCGCGTGGCCGGCCGTGCTCGCGGCGCTCCTCGCCGGCTGCGCCGGACTCGGCCCCGGCACGGGACCGCCCTCGACCAGCACCCTCGAGGCCGGTCCGGGCTCGGGCTATCTCACGCCCCATTCCGCGTACCTGCGTCCCCTTCGGGAGGACGTCACCGTTCGCGCGATCCTGACGGTGGGCGACACGCTCACCTCCACCCGCGTCGAGGACTCCTCGTACGTCTTCTATCCCCAGCCCGACGGTCTCGCGGCGCGCCTGGCGGGGAACGGGCTGGTCGAGGTCTACATGACGCACGACCTGGACTGGACGGTGGGCGCGGGATCGGCGCGCGTGTCGCGCCTGCTCTTGAACCAGCGGACGGGCGGCGTGCTGAACGCGGACTATCTGCTGGACGGAAACGAGGGGTACGTCGCGCTCGCCGCCACGACCCTCGTCGGCCCCCGCGAGGGTTTCCTCGGCCCCACGCTGCTGCTGAACGAATCCTCGATCGACGGCCCGCGGCACGGCGCCGTCGCCGCGGTCGACGTCCGCGCGGGAACGATCACCGAGCTGCCGCACTTCGGCCGCTTCCGCCACGCCGCCACGATCATCCTCGCGCACTCCTCCGGGTCGCTGCTCGCACTCGAGACCGAGGAGGGCACGCCGGGCCGGTCGCAGCTCTGGATGTACGCCGCGAACAACGCTTCGGACCTGGCGCTGGGGCGCGGGCGGCTGTACGTGCTGCGCG